>NZ_JBILJQ010000120.1:0-8772 GCF_044377145.1 Aquimonas sp. | reverse complement strand
TAAGGAGCGAATCGGCCAAGGCCTTCGGGATCTTGCGGGGGCCGGGCGAATTCTCGGCCAGCCACAGCTCCGTAAACGCGGAGAGGTCCATCGTGGCGCCGAACTCCCGCGCCATTTTCTTGTAGTCGGCTTCGATCTGCGCGGAGTAGCACATCGTCAAATGGCCCTAGCATCGTGCGGTGTGCCTGCAGGGTACTGCCCGCGGAGCTGGAACGGGGTGCTCGACGTGGGTAGGAAATTTCCTACCCCACGCCGAGCTTTTCACCGACTGCGGTCGTCTGCGCACTTGGGCAAACTGGCGGCGCCTTGGAAGCACTGGCGCCAGATCCACCCCGGAGCTCTGGTGCGACTTTCACGCCGGGTTAGCGCGTGGCTAGCTGTGCCAAGGTCGCAAAACGGAAAGCCTCGCAAGGATGCGGGGCTTTTTTGCTGTGGCTCGACGGTAGCCGCGGGATGAGCATGCTGAGATCAGTTTCCTGCACGCCTGGCGTGCTCATTCAACTCTCAGCGGTCTATCAACATTGCAGCGAGGGCAGCTCGTCAGCTCGCGTCGTGTAGCGCGGCGACCGCAAGGCTTGGCGCATTGCCCACGCCGGCGCCGAGCGCCAACCTGTAGCGCCAAACCCGACCGCCTGGCGTCCGAAGCGGGCGTTGATTGCGTCCACGGCCGTCATCAGCGATGCGTTGCCGATAGTGCCTGGAGAGAACAAATCGTGTTGCAGCGCTTCGGGTCTGGCGAGGTCCAGAAGCACCACGCCGGCGCGGCGGTATTCGATGCCCTCCCGTAGAAGGCCGCACAGCATCCGTCGGCTGGCGGCGAGCAGCAGACTGGTATCGCCAGTTGCCCCTGGAAGATTCATTGACCGGGACGGGTGATGTTGCGGCAACTCAGGCCGGAAGACGTCGCTCTCTGCATGGATCGCTATTGCCGCGCAAACCAGGCCACGCCTCCGCATCTTCGCGGCCGCTCGCTCCGTGAACGTGGCAATCGCCTCCGCGATCTCCGCATGATCCTTGACGCGTGCGCCGAATGAGCGGCTCACCATGATCTGCTGACGATCCGGCTCGACCTCTTGCACGTTTGAGCATGACAAACCCTGCAGCTCGCGCTGAGTGCGCGACAACACGATCCCGAACCGCTGCAAGATCAGATCGGGCGGTGCATCACGCAGGTGTGCAGCCGTCGAAACGCCTAGCTCGCCAAGCTTCGCGGCCCAGCGGCGACCGACGCCCCAGACGTCTGCTACGGGGAATCGATCGAGTACCGCCCTTCGATCGCTGGGATCGGTGACGTCCACGATCCCGAGCCCTTTTTTTGCCGCTTTGTTCGCGAGCTTCGCAAGCGTTTTCGTGGGCCCGATCCCGATGCAGGTCGGTATGCCGATCCAGCGCAGCAGCTTTGCTCGCAAGTCCACCGTCAACCTTTCCCGATCCCGATCGGATACGCCCGCCAGATCAAGAAAGCTCTCGTCGATCGAGTACACCTCGACGCGCGGGGCCGCTTCGCGAAGGATCGTCACCATCCGCGCGCTCATGTCGCCGTAGAGCGCAAAGTTCGCACTCCGCATCTTCAAGCCGCGCCGGCGTTCCAGCTCGCGCAGCTCAAATGCTGGATGGCCCATGCGGATACCGAGCGCTTTTGCCTCGTCGGTTCGTGCGATGGCGCAACCGTCGTTGTTCGAGAGCACGACGAGTGGCTTGCCGCGCAGCTCCGGCGAGAAGACTTGCTCGCATGAGCAGTAGAAGGCGTTGCCGTCAACGAGCGCGAACACGGCGCAAACTTCGTGCGACGCCGACGACTGCAAACACCTCCACCTCGGCACCGGGCGGAAAAACGATGGCAGCATGGCGAGGGTTTGCGCTGTGCAGCTCGACGTGGTCGCCCAGGATGCGAAGAATTTTGCAGCACGGCGCGTTGCCATCCCACGTCGCGAACACAGTATCGCCGTCTTGCACGGTCACCGATCGATCGACCGCCAACAGGTCGCCATCGCATATGCCGGCGAGGATCATCGAGTTTCCGGACGCGCGGTAGAAAAACGTCGCAGGCGCGTTGCGCACGATCAGGCGATTGAGATCCAGGCTGTCGTCTTCGAAGTCCTCCGCCGGCGAGGGAAACCCCAACTCCACAAGAGCGCTGCCGGTGCGAACTTCGACTGCAGGCGGGTCGATCGCTGCCGGCAAAACTGGCAGCAAGTACGTCGATTCGGGAAGATGCTGAACGGGCATGGGGCTCTGATCTTGCTGTGGCTGGCGGGTCGCAATCGCAGATGCGAAAACACCCAAGAACCCAGGGCTGCGGAGAATGCATCGCCGCCATCAGAGAAGTCATGGGCAGCCGCCCGTGCACGCCGATCTGGAAGTTTGTGGGGATCTTGCTCGAACATCTCGCGGCCGACATCGTAGCCGATGATGCTCGCCTCGTAGTCTTTGCTTGCGCCTTGCTACGGGCGCACTCGACTCGCTCCAAGTTCTTGATCGGAAGCATGCGTTCTGAACTTCTGCGTGCCGGGGGAGTTGGAGCACCGACCAGCTGCGAGGTGGCCCGCATCGAGGGGAGCCGTCCGCTCGGTGCTGCTGCCCGCCACACGTTGAAGGAGCCACGGTCGGAGCGTGGGCGGCTGTGCAATCGTCGTTTGGGCACTGATCGTGCGCGCGCTCTCCGGATTGCGGCCTCGCTCGGCCGCGCAGCGGCGCAGGGCGACACCATTCCTCAGCGATTGCCGGCAGTGGGCCGAGCGCGCTCCTGCTGGCTATTGACCGCATCAGATCGAGTACGCCTCCCTTAGATTGGGCTGAGGGCTGGCATTGTCGCCGGCTGGAGGTAGCGCAGCCGCAGCAGGCGGTGCGCGTGTTGCCGGCCCGAAGTGCGCTTCCATCAGCGCACCACGCTTCTCGATGTTGGCGAGGATGGCCCGGATGTCGGTCGGCAGATTGCTTAACCGGAACCGTTTGGAAACCTCCTTCAGGACCTGGACCTGGACCGAGCAGCTTTTGGCCGTTTGGTGTTGGCACAGCCTTGGACGGGCCTATAGTCTCTCCAATGCGGCTGGGTTCTTGAGCCCTCTACCAATGGAGCGAAATCATGTCGACTTCGAGAGTCGCCAGGTTGCTGACTTGCGCATTCTTTTCACTGCTCTTGCTCAGCATGCAAGCGGTCGCCAAGCTTGAAGTGCCGTCGGCAAGCCACATCGCGACGAGTTCCAGTAAGACTCAACACTTGACGCTCGTTGATCCGGTTCCCAAGGGCCTGGATGCCTCCGACTGGCATAGCATTCGAGCTGCCTATGAGGCGGGGCAGCATGCTTTCCGGCCCGTAGCGGGCGCGCGCAACACTTGGCAAGCGCGCAATCCCGCACAGCAATGGACTACGACCTTTGACCCCCGCGGTTTTGCTGCAAGCCCAGTGGGCGGCGGCTGGGAGTGGGGTCTGGAGTTACGGAGCTATGGCATTGGCGGGGCGCAGATCAAGGTAGACGGTGCCTCCGTCATCGAGGCGGATGGCCAACGTCTCACTCTCACTCGTGACCGCGGGTTGAAAGAGTGGTTTTTGAACGATCAGAGAGGGCTGGAGCACGGGTTCACGGTTTTGCAGCGGCCGTCTACCGAGAGCTCGGTGCTGCCACTGGAACTGACCCTCGCCGTGCGAGGCGGTCTGCGGCCTCAACTCAGCGCCACCGGGCAGGCAGTGGACTTCAACGACGCCTTCGGAACCAAAGTTATCACCTACACCGGCCTCAAGGTATGGGATCAGGACGGCAAGAGCCTCCCTTCGCGCTTTGAAGCGGGTCCGGCGGGCCAAGGGGACGCCAGCTTCCGCATAAGCGTGGACGACCGCGGTGCCAGCTACCCGGTATTCATCGATCCTTCGGCCCAACAGGCGTATCTCAAGTCCAGCAACACTGGGGTGGGTGACGAATTCGGCCGGTCGGTGTCGGTGTCGGGCGACACGGTGGTGGTCGGGGCACCTTCAGAGGCAAGCAGCAGCACCGGTGTGAACAGCACGCCGAACGACTCTGCCTCGAACTCCGGAGCGGCATACGTGTACGTGCGTAGCGGCACGACGTGGACGCAGCAGGCGTATCTGAAGGCCAGCAACACCGGGGCGGGTGACCTTTTCGGCGAGTCGGTGGCGGTGTCGGGCGACACGGTCGTGGTCGGTGCGTATGGGGAGGCCAGCAGTAGTACCGGTGTGAATAGCACACCGAATGACTCAGCCGGGGCTTCCGGAGCGGCTTATGTGTACGTGCGCAGCGGGACGACATGGACCCAGCAGGCCTATCTCAAGGCGAGCAACACCGGAGCGGGCGACTTTTTCGGCTTCTCGGTGTCGGTGTCTGGAGACACGGTGGTGGTCGGGGCGCGAGATGAGGAGAGCAGCACGGCCGGTGTGAACAGTACGCCGAACAATTCGGCACCGAACTCTGGAGCGGCCTACGTGTACGTGCGCAGCGGCACGACATGGACGCAGCAGGCTTATCTCAAGGCCAGCAACACCGGGGGCGGTGACCACTTCGGTCGTTCGGTTTCACTGTCGGGCGACACGGTGGTGGTCGGGGCGTGGCTGGAGGGCAGCAGCAGCACGGGGGTGAACAGCACGCCGAACGATTCTGCCTTCAGCGCCGGGGCGGCCTACGTGTACGTGCGAAGCGGCACGACCTGGACACAGCAGGCCTATCTCAAGGCCAGCAACACCGGGATGGGTGACTTTTTCGGCATCTCGGTGTCGGTGTCGGGACACACGGTGGTGGTCGGTGCGTCCTCTGAGGACAGCAGCACCACCGGTGTAAACAGCTCGCCGAACGACTCTGCACCGAACGCCGGAGCGGCTTACGTATTCGTGCGCAGCGGCACCACATGGACTCAGCAGGCGTATCTCAAGGCAAGCAACACCCGGGCGAATGACAACTTCGGCGTGTCCGTGTCGGTGTCGGAAACCACAGTGTTGGTGGGCGCGCACAGAGAAGACAGCAGTGCCTTCGAATCCGGAGCGGTCTACGTGTACCAGGGCGACGGCATGACGTTGACGCAGCAGGCGTTTCTCAAGGCAAGCAACAGGGGGGCGGATGACAACTTCGGCTATGCGGTGTCAGTGTCGGGGGACACTGCGGTGATCGGAGCGCTTAACGAGGACAGTAGCAGCACCGGTGTGAACAGCACGCCGAACGACTCTGCCCTCGACTCAGGGGCAGCCTATGTGTTCGTTGCGACCATGGCCGACGCTGTCTTCCGCAACGGCTTTGAAGAAGAAGCCCCCGGCAAAGCCGGGGGGCGTAGTTCACCACTCGTAGGTCGGGACTCCTTCGAGGACGGGTCCTTCGCTATCGAGCCGGATGTAGTGCAGGCCGTGCGCGCGTGCCAGGCGGACAACGGCGGCGAGTCCCTCGGAAATGCCCGGGACACTCTCGGGAATCGCATCGACGAGGTGGATTAACCATCCGTAGTCGCCGGTCAGGCTCACCACCATGTACGGCGAAGGTGTTCGCCCCGCATCGAGCTGAACGCGTTCGGCCTCACTGATGTGGCTGTTTGAGGCGATGAGGTAGTTCTCTACCCACAAGCCCGCTGCAGTGGCCCTGGCTGCCGCGAGTGGCTCAGCGAGAGCACCGGCGTCCAGCCGCTCGGGATCGTCGACAACCTCCTTGAGGTAGTGCTCGACATCGATGCGGCCATCGCTTTCGAAACTGTCCTCCACATAGTTGAGCGCGAGAATCGCCAGTTCTTTCCAGGTCTCAAGGCTCCTCGGTAGTCCAAGGATGTTGGTCGTTGTCGCAAGCGCCGCGTCGACGGAAGGTTCCTCAATGCCAGCGGCGCCTTCGAGACTTTCAACGAACCGATCCAACTGGTCATCCAGATCGCCGGCTCCGAGGCTGATCCACACCGGGCCGAGGGGGCTCCTTACACGCAGGCGAATCTCATCGATCCCGCCAACAACGCTTGAGCCGTCCTCCGTTTGGCGGTTCGTGGACTTCCAGGCAATCTCGGTCAGTGCTGGAAGATGTGCCTTCAGGTCAAAAAGCCGCAGGGACTGCACATGGTCGCGAAGTGCGTGCTGCAGGTTGGCCAACAGAGCATACGTATCGCTGTTGCGCATGGGTTCTTCAAGCATCGAGGGCTTTGCGCTATGCACCGGTGAGAGGGGAGCAGGTTGATTGATGGCACGGCTGAGCGCCGCCTTGAGCAACTCGACCACCTCAAGCGCCAGACTGTCGGAATCCCAGCCGGGTGCAGCGCGGGTAACGTGTTGGGGGATCGTGTTTTTGCGAATCATGTTCAGCTCCTCTCGAAAGGACGGGCGCACGCATCCCCCGGCGGGGAGACGTGCTCCCGCGGGGGTGGCCGGAAGGCCGGTGGGTGCTCGGTCAAAGCCCGAGCGGGGCGGTGCAGCCGAAAGGCTGCGCATATCGGTGCAGCGGGTTTTTCCGACGAGCCTCCTCGAAGCTCGTCGGAAAAACCCGGCGCAGGGCCGGGTTGGGTTGCATTGAACTGCTGCAGCTAGAACACGCGGTGCAGGTTTTCTTCGGTCGGCCGCCAGCGGTCGGGATCGCCGGCGGCGGCCAGTTCGTCGAAAGCGCAACGGATGGCAGGACCAAGTTCGGTAGCGCGTTGACGCAGTCGTTCGAGGCCGTGGCGGCTACGCTCGATGCTGGGCTTAAGCTCGAGGTAGCGGAGCGTGATGAAGTCGGTAACGCGCGTCCGGCGCTCTTCGTTTCCCGTAGACGCGGATCAGTTGTCCTTCGAACTCGACTTCAGCTGCCCTAAAAAGGGCGGCTTTGCTTTGTACGGCATCTTCAACGGAACATGTATGTGGCATGTAGGTCTCCTCGATGCGACGGAGACGCATGAACCCCGTTGGCGGGGAGTGCGTCCCCGCGGCGCGGTGCTGGGTGAAGCCCGGTGTGTGCTCCCTTGATCCGGGAGCGGAGGCGTACGCAGCGTCGGCTGCGCAGTGAATCCCCCGGCAAGCCGGGGGCAAAGGTCATCACATGTAGGTCGGGACGCCGTCGATCAACGGGCCGTCGCAATCCAAACGGATGCAGTGCAGGCCACGAAGACACACGCGTCGAAAGAGTTCTGCGAGCCCGTCTGAAATCTTCGGTGAACTAGCGAGCGTCAGGTCGCCGAGGTGGATCAACCAGCCGGACCTGCTGCTCAGGCTTACCTCCATGTTGGGCCAGGGAGACTCCCAACGGTTGAACAGATCTCGTTCTTCTTTCGTGATGTGCCGCGTTGAGGCAAGGAGGTAGCTCTCGACCATGAGACCGTTCTGGCAACCGGACTCAGCCGCGGCATCTTCCCGCTTACGCTGTGTGACCAGGGCCGCGAGCAGCTCGCTCGGCAGTTTTCCCGATGCAACAACTGTGTTCACCGCATCCACGAAAATCATGGCCATCGGTTCAAGCGCTTCACCAACGTAGGCAGGACCGAAGTCGCTTGTTTCAGTGACAATGTCACGCCACAACGAGCCGTTACCTTGCTTGCCGCTCGGGCGAAACATCAGGCGTCCGCCTTCAATGATCGTTGCCAAATCTTCTTTGCTTAGCTTCAGTACTTCGGGATTCGTCATCGTGCATCTCCAAGACTAAAGCGGAGACGCACGAACCCCGTGGGCGGGGAGTGCGTCCCCGCAAGGGTGGTGGGCTAGAGCCCTGTGTATGCTCCTTCGATCCGGGAGCGGCGGCGTACGCAGCGAAGCTGCGACATGGAGCGAGGCTACCTCAAGGGTTTAGACCGACGCCAGCGGTTGACAGTCAACGCTGGCGGCGCGGGAATGTCCGATCACCGGTCCAAGAACCCCAACTTGAAGCCGCTTCGGGGCCGGATGGCGCTCCCTGCCCGTTCCTGTTCTAGCCTTGAAACATCTGGTTCGGTCGTGTCGAGACCCTTTGCCGCGACGCCCTGCAGCTCGATGGACCATAGCCGAGGTAGGGCATGAACTGGCCCTAATCACTGAGGCAGGCGCAGGAGGGGTAGGAGATCCATGACGTCGCAAAACAGAGCCCGCCTCTGCCAGTCGTTCCGGTCTCCGATAACGTAGAAGCGCCGTTTGGCGCGCGTTGCCGCTACGTTCAGCAGATTGGGCTCCGAGACAGCCCAGTCGCGCGCGCCGGAACCTTTGGTATTGCCGCCCAGCACCATGATGACAACCGGCGCCTCTTTGCCCTGCATGGTGTGGACGGTTCCGGAAGTCATGGTGTCACCGAGCATTCGTTTGAGGTTCTCCTGGACGGCCTTGAAAGGCGTGATGACCGAGATGTCCGCCGAATCCACACCGTCCTCGCGCAGCAGAGCGAGAAGTGCCCGCAGGGCCTCGCCTTCGGCCGGCACCCAGTTCCCTTCGGATGCCCCACTGGCGTGAATCCATCCCGTCTGGAGACGGGCGCGTGTTTCTTTGTCCGTGCGCGGCGCGATGGTGCCGTAGACCATCGCGCCGTCGTAAGCGATGCGGTTGGCCAACCCGTGCATTGGCTTGTCGCAGCGCCGATGCACGACCAAGGGCAACCCGACCCACCTCTTGCCGTCGGTCGGTCCCGCCATGCGGCCCCACGTCGTAGCCTGGTCCGCCAAGGTCTGCGCGGACTGTTTGCTGGGGAGCCAATGCGGCTCGACGCGATAGCGCGTGCGCATGTGTTCAAGCACAGCGTCGGACACGTTGACGATGGCCTTGAGTTGCAAGGGGTCACCCACAAGCAGCGCTCGCCGAGATCGCCAGAGCGCGCCAACTACCGCTTGCGGGGACGCCTGTCCGGCTTCATCCACCAGCAACCAGCC
>NZ_JBILJQ010000119.1:0-8795 GCF_044377145.1 Aquimonas sp. | reverse complement strand
AGCAGCAAGAGGCTCAGGCACAGAAGCGCGGCCGCGACGAAGAACTTGCTGAGCCAGCGCAGTTCCTCAATGACATGCGCCTCAGCTCGCCAGCGCAACGAGCGTGCATAGCCGGCGAGAACGTAGCGGCCGATCTGGCTATCCGCCAGGTGTTCACGGTGGTAGTACAGCGGGATGACGAAGAACAGTGTGCCCATCAAGAGGTTGACTGCGCTCACGGTTTACCTCGTGCAGGTAGCGATCCAGACAAGTGGGCGAGGGATGACAGCCGCCAGCGCTGTGAACGCGCTGACCTGTTCCCGTGACAGCAGTCCGCTCATCGTGTGACCCGCCGTTTGGTGGTGGGCTTTTCCGGCTCGGCGCTGCGCTTGGCCACGGGCTGAGTCCGCAAGATCGCCTGCTTGGCCTGGTGTTTGAGGATGAGGCTTTCGAGCACGACCTCGGCGACGTGGCGCTCATCGTCGTCGAACTGCCGCAGGGCCTCGAACTGGCGCTTGAGGGCATCGTCGGGGCCGCGCTCGTCCTCATCGAAGAGCAGCCAGTCGGCGCTAACGGCTAGAGCCAGCGAGAGTTTGCGGATCATGTCCAGGGTGGGCTGGGCCTCACCCTTTTCGTAGCGCTGGATCTGGGTCAGGTGGATGCCGGCCAGATCGGCCAAGCCCTGCTGGGTCAGGTTCCGGGACTTGCGAATTTCGACCAGGCGTTCCGGGAAGCTCATCGCGAGGAGTGCGGTGGTGGCGGAGGCGGTCACGATACGGCCCGGTTTCTGGAAGGAGGTTTGCGGTACATCCTAAAGGATGTTAGAAAAGTGTCCAACAAGACTGTTGACGTCTTTTTGGGAGAACCCCGTGGCACGCATTCCGGACGCCGAGCTGGACCGGTTGAAGACTGAAGTGTCGCTGGTGCGGCTGATCGAGGCGCGTGGGATCGCGCTGGTGAAGCAGGGCAAAGACCTGGCGGCGCGCTGTCCGTTTCACGAGGAGGCGACGCCCTCGCTGGTGGTGAGCCCGGCCAAGAACCTGTTCCACTGCTTTGGCTGCGGCGCGGCCGGTGGGCCGATCGATTGGGTGATGAAGCTCGATGGCGTGTCGTTTCGGCGGGCGGTGGAGCTGCTGCGGCAGGAGCTTGGGGAGGCACCACGGTTTGCGGCGGATCGGTTCGATGCGGAGGGCACCGAGCGTGCGCTGCCTGGGCCGGCGAAGGGCGCGCTGCGTTTGCGAGAGGGGGCGGTGCCGTTGGCGTTGGCGGACTCCGACCAGGCGCTGCTGACGGAGGCGGTGGCGTACTACCAGGCGACGCTGACGCAGAGCCCGGAGGCGCTGGCATACCTGGACAAGCGCGGGCTGGCACACCCGGAGGTGATCGAGGCATTCGGGCTGGGGTATGCGAACCGGACGCTGGGGTATCAGTTTCCGTCGAAGGTGGTGAAGGCGGGTGCGGCGCTGCGCGGTGCGTTGCAGCGGATCGGCCTGCTGCGGGCGTCGGGGCACGAGCACCTGGTGGGCTCGCTGGTGGTGCCGCTGCGGGATGCGGACGGCCGGCCGGTGGGCTTGTACGGTCGCAAGATCGCGCCGAACGCGAAGCTGCGCGCCGGCACGGCGCTGCACCTGTACCTGCCGGGTCCGCACCGCGGGGTGTTCAACGAGGCCGGTTTGGTCGGGCAGGAAGAAGTGATCCTGTGCGAGGCGCTGCTGGATGCGCTGACGTTTTGGTGTGCCGGCTATCGCAACGTGACCAGCGCGTATGGCGTAGAAGGTTTCACCGATGAACTGTTGGCGGCGCTGCATCGGCACGGTGTGAAGCGCGTGCTGATCGCGTATGACGCCGACGAGCCGGGTAACGGTGCGGCCGACAAACTGGCGCCTAAGCTGATGGCGGAGGGCTTTGAGTGCTACCGCTGTCGCTTCCCGAAGGGCATGGATGCGAACGCCTATGCGCTGGCGGTGCGGCCGGCAGTGAAGTCGCTGGGCGTGGTGATCCGGCAGGCGGAGTGGCTGGGGCGAGGCACGCCGCCAGCGCGTACAGCGGCGCTGCCGCAGTCGGTGACACCAGCGGATTTCTCCTTAGCCGCTGCGCAGCCGGCGTCGATGCCCACGGCAGCGGAGGCCGACGATGTGGCGGCGACGACCGCAGCGCCGCCGCCCGCGGCCAAGGCAGCGCCGACGCCGGAGACGGTGACAGCGACAGCGACAGAGGAGCCGTTGCCGCCGCTGCCCGCCTCGCCGGCCGCGCCGTTGCCGCGCGAGCCTGCGGTGGCGGTGGACGAGCGCGAAGTGGTGCTGGACTGCGGGGATCGGCGCTACCGGGTGCGGGGTCTGGCGAAGAACCTGTCCTATGAATCGCTGAAGGTGAGCCTGCATGTGATGCGCGGTGAGCGTTTCCACCTGGACACGCTGGAGCTGACGCAGGCCAAGGCGCGTGCGGCATTCATCCATCAGGCGAGCGTGGAGCTGGAAGTGGCGCCGGAGGTGGTGAAGGCGGACCTGGGCAAAGTGCTGCAGGCGCTGGAGCAGGCGCAGGATGCGCTGATCCGGTCGCGTCTGGAGCCGAAGGCGGAAGCGGTGCTGGAGATGACACCGGCGCAGCATCAGGCGGGCCTGGCGCTGCTGCGCGATCCGCATTTGATCGATCGCATCGTGGCCGACGTGGAAGCGACCGGCGTGGTGGGTGAGTCGGCGAATGCGCTGGTGGCGTATCTCGCCTGTGTGTCGCGCAAGCTGGACAAGCCGCTGGCGATCCTGATTCAGAGCACATCGGCGGCCGGCAAGTCGACGCTGATGGATGCGCTGCTGGCGCTGATGCCCGAGAGCGAGCGAGTGCACTACTCGGCGATGACCGGGCAGAGCCTGTTCTATCTCGGCGAGCAGGCGATGAAGCACAAGATTCTCGCCATCGCCGAAGAAGAGGGCGTACGCCAAGCCGCCTATGCGCTGAAGCTGCTGCAGAGCCAAGGCGAACTCACCATCGCCAGCACCGGCAAAGACCCGGTGACGGGTCAACTGGTCACCCAGGAATACCGCGTCGAAGGCCCCGTCATGCTGTTCCTCACCACCACGGCCATCGACATCGACGAAGAGCTGTTGAACCGGTGTCTGGTGCTGACGATTGATGAGAGCCGCGAGCAGACCGCGGCGATCCAGGTGCGGCAGCGGCAGGCGCGCACGCTGGACGGATTGCTGGCGCTAGCCCGCACGGCGGACGTGCTGGCGGCGCACCGCGCCGCGCAAGCCCTGCTGCGGCCGCTGGCAGTGGTGAACCCGTTTGCGGAAGCGCTGACGTTTGCGACCGATCGCGTGCGGCTGCGGCGCGATCACGCGAAGTACCTGGCGCTGATCGACAGCATTGCCCTGCTGCACCAGTACCAGCGGCCGGTGCGCAGCGTGGAGCACGGCGGCCGTGTGATCGAGTACGTCGAGGTCAGCCGCGACGACATCGCGCTGGCCAACCGGCTGGCGCATGCGGTGCTGGGCCGCAGTCTGGACGAGCTGCCGCCGCCGACGCGGCGCGTGCTGGCGCAGGCTCAGGCCTTTGTCACGCAGCGGGCACAGGCGCAGGCCATCGAGCGGCATGCCGTGCGTTTCACCCGGCGCGAACTGCGCGAGGCGCTGACGCTCAGCGACAAGCAGTTGCGCGTGCATGTTGATCGGTTGGTGGAGCTGGAATACGTGATCGCGCACGCCGGCCGCAACGGCCAGCGATTCGTCTACGAGCTGGTATTCGACGGCGATGCCGGCAGCGACGCACCGCAGGCGGTGGGCCTGGTGTCGCTCGATGATGCGTCTACGACGGCCAACCTCGTGGGGATAAACGTCCACCTCGTGGCCGGCTCGTGGCCGGGTAGTGGTAACCCCGTGGCCACCTCGTGGGGCCAGAAAATGCCGGCAAACCCGCCTGCCGCCTCGGGGTTTTCCTCTTTAGCCGCGGCTAGGGACGAAAGCGCACGTCCAGAGGTCCCGGCGGCACGCCGCCGTAACGGTGCGATGGCCGAGTCCGTGCAGGCGGCGCCATGAGCGCGCTGTCGGTGTATGCGCGTCACCACTACGAATGGCTGCGGGTGAGCGGCCTGAGCGAGCACACGGTGGCGGCGGCGCGCAGCGCGGTGAAGCTGTTCCTGGACTGGCTGGGCGAGCGTGGCGTGGAGCGGCCGGAGGACGTCACGCTGGCGATGCTGGAACGTTATGCGCGGCACCTGTTCTACCTGCGCCGAGCGAACGGCCAACCGCTGACGCTGTCGAGCCAGCGCCAGCGGCTGTCGCCGCTGCGGAAGTTTTTTGCGTGGCTGACGCGTGAGCGCGTGATTGCGGCCAACCCGGCCGCGGACCTGATGCTGCCGCGCACGCAGCGACGCCTGCCGATGCGGGTGCTGAGCCTGGCGGAATTCGAGAGCCTGGTGCGGCACACGGGGGTGCATGGAGCGCTCGGGGTGCGTGATCGGGCGATCCTGGAAACGCTGTTTGCGACCGGTATCCGGCGTTTCGAGTTGGCGCAGTTGACGCTGCGGGATCTCGACCGTGCCGGCGGCACGCTGGCGGTGCGCGAGGGTAAGGGCCGGCGTGATCGGCTGATCCCGATCGGCGAGCGGGCGTTGGCGTGGATCGAGGCGTATCTGACGGATGTGCGGCCACTGCTGTCGGTGGATGCGGCGGACGCAACGCTGTTTCTGACCGACCACGGCCAGCCGTACGTAAAGAACCGGCTGTCGGATTTGGTGAAGGGGTATCTCGAAGCCGTCGGGATTCGGACCTACGGCGCCTGTCACCTGTTCCGGCACTCGATGGCGACGCTGATGCTGGAGAACGGTGCGGACCTGCGATTCATCCAGGCGATGCTGGGCCATGCCGACATCAACACGACGACGATCTACACCCGCGTGGCGATCAGCAAGCTGAAAGAGGTGTACACGCGCACGCATCCGACAGCGACGCTCCAGCGCCGGGTGCGTGAGGACGACGCGAGTGCGTGAGAGCGTGGAGGCTATCGTGCTCCCACCGCCGTCACGGCGCTTGCAGTGCTCCGCTCCACTACGCCGCATTCAGCGGCTCCGCTGCGCTGCGCAGCAAGCGCAGCGCCGGCTCTCTCCGGCCGTCCCTGGCCGTCTCCGTTGAGCGCTGCGCTCTGACCGATCCCGCTCGGCTCCTGCCTCGCGTCTGCCTGCATCCGCTTGCGCGCATGCAGTGGGTTTGCCCAGCAGGCACGCAGCGTGCGCGATGCAGCCGCACACCCTGCGCGCCTGCCGCTGCGCTCGGCTGTTGCGTCCCCAACCCCGTGTCGCGCGGGAAGTCCTCGCTCTGTCGAGCCACTGCGGTGCGCGCTCACGGGGCTTTAGGCGGCCAAGTGACATAACGCGCAATTACGCGCAGGCGTCCTGCCTGTGGAGGCGCGGCGCGCGGCGTCCTGCCGCGCGAAAGCCCCGCGCCCGCGTAATTCGCGCTATGTCAAATGGCCGCCGGTGCCTCCCAGCACCTGCTGTGGTGCCGCGCTCCCGGCGCGGCGTGTCTTTAGCGTCCTGCACGCGCTGCGCGCGTCTGCGCGCCATCCATGGCTTGCTCGCCTCGCTGCTGCGTGTCGCGGTTGCGCGCGGGGTTGGCGTCGCGGCTCCGGCCAGGCTGTCGCCGCGCGCTCCGTGCTCCCCATCGCTGCGTATGTGGCCGCTCAACCGCTGCGCGGTTCGAGCGGACCACTGGCACAGCGTGCGGCCTCGCTGGAGAGCCAGAGCGCGCAAGCCCCGATCGTTTCGTTTTAGTTGCTCGCTGTTGTCGTCGCAGGGTAGCGCCGTGCTCGCCGCGTCAATGCCAGGCCCGCTTGCGCGGGTCGCTGCGCGAGCATTGACCCGGCTGCGCGCGGCGCTGGTGGACCCCCGCCAACAGCGATCAACACCTGATCGCGGGCACATCAGGAGTCTCGTCAATGGATGCTCAATCCCTGCGTTACGTGCTGGCCAAGCAGGTGCCTGAGATGCGTCATGGCCTCACCCTGGAAACCACCTACGGCTCACTGGTCCTCGTCGGCAGTGACGCCGCCCAGGTGGCTGAGCTGGTCGAGAAGCTGCTGCGGGCCAAGCTGAAGCGGTCCGAGCGCGAAGAAGGCAAACGCTGAAGACTCGGCGCCGTCCGCCTCACGCGGGCGGCGCTGCACCGCCTGCGCGTTGCGCGTGGCCTGTACGCCTGGCTCCGCCTGCAGGCAGTAGGCCACGCGCCGCCTCCGGCCGCGCAGCGCGTGCCGCGCTGTCGCGACCGCAGGCCACAGAAGAGCCGGGCAGGGCATCGGACAAGGGCGCGTTGCAGGGTGAGACAACCGCCCGCTCTGGCGTACGAGCACGCCGCTTGCTGCCGCCTCCACGCAGCATCGACACTGCCGCCCATGCTGCGCCGCCTACTCACCCTGCTGACCGTCCTCACGCTGGCCTGCGCCAGCGCGCATGCGTACGTGCCCGAGCGCTCGCTGCTGCAAGCCGGCGAACTCGCGTCCGCGGCCAAAACCGCACCTCGGGGTTTTGCGGCTCAGGCTGAGCCTGCAGCTAAGGAAAAATCGCCGGTAAGTCCGCACTCCACCAAGGAAAAAACGCTCGACACGGAAGAACCGTCCAATGGGCGACGTTTTTACGCGCAGCAGCGGTACTACCGGCCGGGGCTGGGGCGATTCAACCGCATCGATCCGTGGGAAGGCAACGAGCTCAGCCCGATTACGCTGAACAAGTATTTGTATGCCAACGGCAATCCGCTGCTGTACGTCGATCCGGATGGGCGGGCCTCGCGGTGGGCGAGCGAAGACGAGATCCCGCACGGCGCGAACTACTGGGCCATCAATCGAGGTGGTCGCGTTCAGTACTGGAACACCTCGGCGGACGCGTATTCAGACGCAAGCAACTATCAGATCGCCCGCAGCATGGCGGCGAGCTTTGGGGCCACCGCGCAGGCGATGGAACGCGGCATGCTCGACCGCCTGTCGCGCTGGGCAACGGGTGCTGACGCAGAATCCGCGCCTGCATCGGCAGCTGCGGCACCGCTGCAGGTCGTCGAGAGTGGTGGGCCGGAGGGCGTGGGCCTCACAGACCCAAACTGGGAGATGGCTCGCCTTGCGCAACTCCGAAGCGGCCTGACCACCGGCGTTGAAGGAGTCAAGCAGGGCGCAGAGATCGCGCAGGAAGTGGGTTGCGGATTGAGTGTCGCCTGTTCTCTGCACTCGGCGACCACGGGGCTGGACCAGAGCGGCAAACGCCTCAGCGGCGTCGAGCGTGGCTTGGCGGCAGCTCCGGTTGGCTTGGCGCTGTTGAAGATCGGCGGCGATGCCGCAGGTGCGGCGGTCAAGGCGGATGGCGCGGTGAGCCAAGCCGGCGGTGGCATGCCGGCCTGGTTGAGAGCGCTCTTCCAGCGAGGCGATGATTTCAACAAGCGGCAGCAATCGAGGTATCCGTACAACGAGGTCTATGTGGAGCGCTCGTGCGGGCAGGGTGCATGTCTACGTTTGGATTCCTACAACCCGAGAGGCGGACCCGAAGGTGTGGGTGAAATTGTTTCGCGTAAGAACACGCAGATCGGCGACGTACAGCCCGAGACAGTTTTGGGGTATCTGCGTGAGCTTGAGCGCAAGTACGCACCAGGTACGGTGATTGCGGATACTCCTCGGAATCGGGAGTGGGGGTTGGCAGGCGAGCGACTGCGAGGCCAGATGTATCTTGACGTGCCGGTGCAGAATGCGCCGGTGCCTCAGCAGTCGATCGACGAGGCTGCACGGCGGCGAATCATCATTCGGGACGAGCTTGGAAATGAGTACTAGCTATTGTGAGGCTTGGTTCCGCGCCCGAAAGGTCGCGACAAAGCCGTTGACCGAAGCCGAGGCGCGCAAGCGCCACGAGAAGAAGGGCGCGCTATACACGGTGCTGCTGGGTGATTCCGCACGTCCAAGCACGATCATTGAGATCGTTAGCTTGGATAGCCTACAGGTGGAGTACTACGACGAGTCCTTAAGGCGAGTTGGGTACTATCAGTTTGTCATCCAATCGAACGGACAGCTGTTCATGGTAGCCGCTGGGTTCAATCAGTTTGACGGCGACAATCGCATGCCGATCTGGTCGCGCCGCTTGAGTTTCAAGCCTAACGGTCAAGTGATGAGTTTCGAGGAGGACCACATCCGCGACCCGGGCATGGAGACAGTGGTGGAAAAGACGGTCGATGTCTCATTGAACTGGGAGCCGTACCCCGAGTTTGGCGACTACGCGAGCATCGCCCGCTTCCACCGTGACAAGCCGGCAGCGGAGCAGGTCGGCGTTACGGGATAGGGTCCAGGAGCAGAGGGTCAGGTCTATCTTCGTAGCACGGGTCCAGGAGCAGAGGGTCAGGTCTATCTTCGTAGCACGCCGGGCGGTGTTGCAGGAGTTGGGGGCAGATCGAGCGTTCTGATCGTTGATTTCAAGGGGCCGAGCCCCTGCTGCGTGCTCTGTTCATTCCAGTAGCAAAGCACGTCCCCAAGCCCCGCTCTCGCGGGGCTTGTTGTTGGTGTGCTCGAAACTCGGCGCTGCTGGGGTCAGCGCCCGGCCTGTTGCAGCACGGTGTCGAGCATCTGGCTGACGAACTTTTGCTGTGCCTTGGGTAGCTTGCTGACCTGCTCCAGCTGATGCAGCAGCTTGGGTGCGGGGCCGCGCTTGCCGGTGGTGCGCGGTTCTGGCGTGCGAGACCAGAGGGTCAGGTCTATCTTCGTAGCACGCGGTGCGGTGTTGCAGGAGTTGGGGACAGATCGGGCGTTCAGATCGTTGATTTCAAGGGTCCGAGCCCCTGCTGCGTGCTCTGTTCATTCCA
>NZ_JBILJQ010000065.1:0-32512 GCF_044377145.1 Aquimonas sp. | reverse complement strand
CGGAAGATGTTTCTGGCGGGCGAACCCGCAACGGCTTTGGCATGGGAGTCTCCGAACAAAGCCGCCCTAGAATGAGAGATAACGTGCTGCGTCACTGTCTCGTGGAGTGTAGGCGCGTAGGGCTGCCGCCGGGGTAGTTCACCGAGCCTGTCACCTGCTGCAGATAGAACTCGCCGCGGCTGGCCGGGCGCTTGTCGAAGCGGTGCAGATCGTCGCCGCTGTGATTGGGCGCGATGATCAGGAACGAGATCGCATTTGCCACGACTTCGGCCAGCAGGCTGTTGATCAGCACCGCCAGCCAGGCGCCGACGCCCAGCGGCAGGAACAGCGCCGGGATCAGTCCAAAGCGGAACAGTGCATAGGGCAGCACGCAGTGCAGGTAGAACTCGACGCCGCGCCGCGTGATCGGCAGCAGCAGGCGTTCTCCGGGATAGGCCAAGCGTGGCACCTCCGCCATGCTTGGCGGCGAAGCGCCGTCCTTGCGGGCGTCTGCGCGCCGCGAGAGCTGCCACTGCCGCAGGGCCCAGAATGTGTTCGGCGCGTAGTAGGTGAGCTTCCAGCTCGCCATCAGCACGATCACCGCCAGCCACTTGAGCAGACGCGGAAAGCCGGCGCGGCGCAGAATCTCGGCATTGCGTTCGACCAAGTCGGGATCACCCACCTGGCCGGTGTGGAAGTGATGCAGCTGGTTGTGCTCGTGGCACCAGGCGGCGGGCAGCAACCAGTCCGGCCAGTCGAGCATGCGCCGCCAGCCCTGCGCGAAGCGCGTGCTGGTGTAGCGTGCGGGCGCGCCGGGCACTGCGTCATAGCCGCGATGCAGGATCGGATGGGTCACATTTGCCCAGCGCGAGACATTTCCCAGGCCCATCAGCAGGGCTGAAATCGGGTTTGGGATGATCCAGGCCAGCGCATAGCCGATCACCGTGCAGACACGTCCCCACCACTCCATCCGCTGCAGGTGTTTGATATCGGCATCGCCCAAGTCGGCTTTCAGCTCGGCGTGCAGGGCAGCGATGTCGTCACCGAAAGCCTTGAGGTCGATGTGCGCGAAGGGCTTGGCTGCGGGCATCGGCTGTGCCGGGTCATCAGCGGCGGGCGTAGAAGAGAACGTATCGAGCATAGCGTTCCGCAGGTCGCTGGGCCGGACTGGCTCGCGTCTGCGCATGATCGCATTGCCGCGCTGCGGCTACCCGACGACATCGCCACAGTTGCGGGCGCGTTTTCGAGCGTGGCTCCAGTAGCGAATGCCGTTCTGGCGTGCGCGGAGCCGGTAGCGCGATGCGTGCAGTACGATCGTTGCGCGCGGCGCAGCGCTCACGCGCGGCGCCTGTTCCGCAACCCGCATGTGTCGAGCGGGCACACGCGAGGCTGCGTTCAATCAGCCCCCGATTCGTCGCAAGCCGCGCCGGCCCAGCCCAAGGCCGATCCCCGCCGCGATCAGCAGCATCAGCCACAGCTGTGCGGGCAGGCTCGAATCGCCGTGCGCATCGCGGTACACCGGCGCGCTGGCGGCATCGGCCGGTGTCCACGGCCGTTCGTCAAACACATACGGATACAGGTGCAGGCGCAGTTCGCGATGCAGAGACGCGACGCGATCCAGATAGGCGAGGTGAGCCTCCAGATCGCTGTCGGCGAGGCGGTGCACCCCCGCCTGGGCGGCCACGCCGGGCAGCAGCCATCCGAGCTTGCGGGCTCCGCGCTCGCGTGCTTCGATGGTTGATCGGTAGGCCGCGACCTGCTCGCGCACGCTCCAGTCGCCGGCGTGCTGCAGCGCGTAGTACCACTTCCAATGGAAGCGCTCCTTCACCGGCGCGGTGTCGCGCCATTCGGGGTGATCCTGAAAGAAGCGTTCGAAGGTCTCGGGTTTGGGCCGATCCCAGCCGGCGTGCACTTCTTCGCGCTGGGCCAACATCAGCTCCATGCCGGATTCCGCCGGTAGCGCACGCTGCAGCGCGGCTTGGCCGAGGGTGGGCAGCACCAGGCACAGCAGCAGCCAGGCGCCAATCAGGTGGGCGGCATGCGCACCCGAGCTGCGCTCGCGCGCGCCGAGCCACACGCACAACCCGGCCCAGAACAGCAGGTACAGGGCCGCAACGGTAAGCAGACCGGCCCATTGCTGCACCGGCGCTCCTGCAAGCACAGCGACGCCGCAGGCAGGCGCACTCAGAGCCAGCCACACGGCCGTGGCGCGCAGGCCCGCGCGTCGCTGCCACAGGCCGCGGCCGGCACCCGGCAGGCTGTGCAGCAGGCGCAGACGGCCGGCTTCGCGTTCGCTGCTGATCAGATCGTGCAGCAAGGCGATAAGTACCAGCGGCGCCAGATAGACCAGCACGAAGGCAAAGTCGAAACGGCCCGCCAGCGCCAGCTCCGGATTGGCGTGATCGCCCTCGTACAGCTGCGCCTGCAGCCCCAGCGCGCGCACCCGCAGCAGCCAGGGCGCGATGTCCCGCTGGCCGATGGCGGCGAAGCCCAGCGGTGCTGGTGCATCCCAGGTCAGCACGAAGCGGTGGTAGCTGATGATGCCCGGCTCCTGCTCGCGGCCGTAGCGCGCCATCAGCAGGTCGGCGCTTTCGCCCTGCAGGGTTTGCGCCTGTTCGATCGCAGCCGCTTGTGCGCGAACCTGATGGAAGCCGTTCAAGCAAGCCGCCAGGCTGAGCATGCCGAGCAGCGCCAGCGCGGCGACTGCCATGCGCGAGCGCAGCAGCAGGCGCAGCTCGCGCCGCAGCGGTGCGAAGGGTTCGCGGCGCGGCACTTCAACATCGAACTGCGGCAGCGCGCTCATGGCTGTGTCTCCGCCCGGGCGCAGAAGCGCCTGAGCAACAGGGCGGGCACCAGCAGCCACAGCCCGAGCGCGCTGAAGGCCGCGAGCAGCGTGCTGTCGAGGCCACGCTGCAGCGCGACAAACTCGAAACGCGGCAGCGTCTGCCACTGCTCGCGCGAGAGCTTCTGGTCGCGGTCGTTGACGCGATGAATCCGCTCCGCATGCAGAACGTTCAGGGCCTGCACGAAGGCATAGCGATGCGCTTCTGCCTGTGCCAGGAAGGCGCGATGGGTGTCCGGGTCAGACCCTGCCAGACGCATCGACGCCGGGCGCAGCGCCAGCAGCGGGCTGACCGAGCCCAGCACGGCCAGCTGTGCCGATTGGGCGCGCTCCAGTTTCTGCACGGCCTCGGCCTGCTGTTCGTACAGCTCACTGGTCAGGCGTTCGCCTTCCTGCATCACGATGCCGCTGTAGTTGAGCGGCAGGTCTTCGATGTGGTTGACCCCGTAGCGCTGCAGCAAGGCTTGGCGAAAGGCGCTGAAGTGCGGATCGTCGGGGTTGTGGCTGTCACCGATCGCGGCCAGTGCCTTCTGTACGCCGATGTCGGTGGCGACGCGCGTTGGCAATGGCGTGGCGGCGGCAATCGTATCTGCGCCCAGACGCGGCAACGCCACACACAGCAGCACCCACAGCGAAAGCCCGGCCAGCAGGGCCTCGCGCGGACGTGGTGCCAGCAGTGAAGCCAGCAGGGTCAGCAGCACCCAGCCCAGCAGATAGAGCGCATACAGCAACGCGAGCAGGGCTGCTGCGCCGGCGGCGGCGGCGTGCGTAACGCCGATGCTGATCAGCGCGAGCAAGGCCGGCGCCGCCAGGGCCAAGGCCACGCCGGAGTGCGCGAGCAGCTTGCCGAGCATGATCTGGCCCACGCTCAAACCTTGCACGCGCAGCGCTCGCAGGCTGCCGCCGCTGCGTTCGCGGGCGATTGCCGCGTGCGCCATGAACACGATCAGCAGCGGCGCCAGCAGCTGCAGCACAAAGGCGGGGCTCAGCTGGCCGAAGCGCAGCAGCAGCGACGACTGCCGCGCATCACCGAAGTTGGCGCTGTTCTGGCGATGACCTTCCAGGTAAAGCAACCGGCCGCTGTAGGCATCGACACCGAAGTCGAAAAAGGCCAGCGGCCCCAGTGGACGCAGCGCGAACTGCCCGTAGTGTACAACGCGGTGCGGATGACGTTCCGGCTGGTCGAGAAAGGCCTGATCACTGGCGAGCTGCGCGCGCGCGCGGGCGTCGTCCTGGGCATTGCGCTGTTCGACGGCGGCCAGGGTGGCGGTCAGCAGCAGGGCCAGCATCAGCAGCGCGGCGGCGCGGGTGAGCCCGTTGCGCCACAGCCAGCGCAGCTCTTCGCGGGCGATCCGCTGCAGTGTGCCGGCGCCGGCCAGGCGCCGAAGGGCGACTTCCATCAGAACTGTGCTCACATCGGCAGCGCCGCCTGCGCATAGCGGCGGTGCAGGGCGGCCAGATTGAAGCGCTCCGGGCCGGCGGCGCTGAGTTCCTCGACGATGCGACCCTCGGCCAGAAAGCCGATGCGATCGGCGATGTCTACCACCGACAGCAGATCGTGGGTGACCATCAGGATCGCTACGCCCTCTGCCTTCAGCTCAAGCAGCAGCGCGTTCAGCTCCTGCGTGGCGCGCGGGTCCAGGCCGGAGCCGGGCTCATCAAGGATCAGCACCGGCGTGCGTCGAGCCAGCGCCAGCGCAATGGCGGTCTTCTGTCGCATGCCTTTGGAGTAGCCCGACAGCGGCCGCGGCCAGGCCTCCGGGGGCAGGCCCACGGCCGTCAATGCAGGTGCGACCACTCGTTCGGGTTCGGAATGGATGCCGGCCAGGGCCAGAAAATAGTCGAGGTTTTCCAGCGCGCTCAGGTGTTCGTACAGGGCCACGTTCTCGGCCACGTAGGCCAGCCGGGCGCGCGCGTCATTCGCATGGGTGAGAACATTCACTCCAGCGATGCGGAGCTCGCCGGCGTCGGGCTTCAGCAGGCCGAGCAGGGCGGAAACCGTGGTCGATTTGCCGGCGCCGTTGCCGCCGAGCAGGGCATAGAGCTCGCCGCTGCGGACCTGTAGATCCAGGCCACGCAGAACCGGCTGGGCTGCATAGCTGTGGCGGAGGCCGCGGATATCGATGCGCGGCTGGGGTTCTGTCCCGCCGATGCTCAAAACCTCACCTGTGCGCCGAGCGTGACGCGCCGCGCCTCGCCCGGCGTGACCCAGGTGCGCATGACCGAGCTCACGTAGTGTTCGCGATCGAACACATTGTCGACATCCAGTGACAGGCCGAAGCGGTCGTTGAACTTGAAGTAGGCGACCAGCTTGGCCGTGGTGTAGGCGGGCAGCCGGAACAGCTCAAGCGCAGCGGCGGCCTCGGCCTGCGTGCGCGCTTCGCCTGCACGTTCACCGACGTAGGTGAGGCCGCCGCCAAGACCGTAGCGGCCACCGCCCAGGGAGCCCTCGAAGACCGCGAGCACGCTGCCGTTGCTGCGCGGTACGTTGATCAGCGTGGTGCCGACCTCCAGCACAGTGTCGCGGGTGACCTCGGCATCCAAGCGCACGAAACTTGCATTGATGCGCCAGTGCTTACTGAGCTGACCCGAAGCATCGAGCTCCAGCCCGCGGCTTCGGACTTGACCCGCGGCGATCGAGAAGCCTGCATTCGCGGGGTCGCCAGTGACCACGTTGCGCTTGGTGATCTCGAAGGCTGTCAGCGTCGCGCCCAGCCCTGCTTCGGCGTCTTCCCATTTTGCGCCGGCTTCGACCGAGCGACCGGATTCCGGATCAAACGCAACGCCAGCGGCGTCGCTGCCGGCGTTCGGGCGGAAAGAACGCCCGGCATTGGCAAACAGAGTGTAGTTGTCCGTCGCCAGGAAGCTGATGCCCACACGCGGCACCCATTCAGTCGGTTCCTGGATTCGCTGCGCGCCGCTACGTCGATTCTCGAACTTCTGGCGGAAGCGCTCCCCTCTCAACCCTGCGACCAGTCGCCAGCGATCTCCTAGACTGGCGGCGTCCTGCACGTACAGCGCCGTGCTGCGCTGCCGCTCGAAGGTATCGGTGTTCGGCAGCGGTGTCGGCAAGGGCTGGCCGTAGACCGGGTTGAACAGGTCGATCGCATACCGCGCTGCGGCGGTCGGATTGACCCGAAGCATCAGCTGGTCGAGCTCGAATTCGTAGTGCTCGATGCCGAGCAGCAGCTCGTGGCCGATGCTCTCCCCCTGCAGCCGTCCGAGTACTTCGAACTGCAGGGCGGTATCGCTTGAGTCGTAATCACGGAAGCGGCGCTGTCGACGCAAGGTGCGGCCATCAGCTTCGACCATAGAGGGCTCAGTCGAGAAGCCAAGCAGACTGGCGTCCTTGCGCGAGAGTGCTGCGCGCAAGGACCATGCATCGCTTAGGGCTTGGTCCAGGCTCAGCTGATGCTGCACGTTTTCCAGTTCCACGCGACCATCGCCGGGCTCGCCGTTGAAGCGTTGGATCGGCACCACGCCCAATCGTCCATTGATCGCCGGTACGCCTCGATCAAGGACGGCTTCGTGCCGCAGCCACTGGCCGACATAGTTCATCTCCGTATCAAGTCCAAGCTTCCAGGTGAATGCTGGCGCAAGCAGGCCGCGCTGCTGGTTCACTACGTCGCGGAAGCTGTCGCGATCCTCGGCGGCCGCGTTGAGGCGCCATGCAAAGTTTTCGGCAGCCTGGCCGGTGCTGTCAAAAGCGATGCGCCGAAAGCTGTGGTTCCCGGCGTAAAATTCGAGGGACGAGGCGGGTTGCCATAGCGGCCGCTTGCTGACCACATTCACGGTGCCGCCGGGCTCGCTGCTGCCGTACAGCGCCGAGGCGGGGCCTTTCAGAAACTCGAGGCGTTCGACATCGGCAGTATCCCGCGGCGCGTTGAAGCCGCGATTGGCGGAGAAGCCGTTCAGCAGAATTGCCGTGCCGGTGTTCTCGTTGCCTGGCAGACCACGCAGCGCGATGTTGTCCCACAGGCCGCCGAAATTGTTCTGGCGTGAAACGCCGCCGACGTAGTCGACGGTGTCGCTCAGTCTCAGGGCGCCGAGGTCGTCGATGGCCTGTCGCGATAGCACGCGCACCGTCTGTGGCAGTTCGCGCAAGGGCAGGTCAGTCTTGGCGCCGGTGGCCTCGTCTGCGTGGTAGCCGCCCGACAGGCTGCGCCCGACCACTTCGATGGCATCCAATTGGCGGGCCGTTGGATCGGCAGCGGTACCGGCGTTTGTCGTTTGCGGCGCTAGAACCAGGGCGACAGACAGGGCCAGCGACCTTCGTAGCGGAAGCCGTTGCGGCAGCGGTTGGTTTTGATCAAGGTTCACGGGCGCTTCCTGCTCAAGAAGCGTAACACTATAACGTATCTTTCGAGCGCCAAAGAGAAAGCCGCGAGCCTGAATGAGGTCGCAGCTTGAGGGAACCAGCGGCGGGTTAGGCGGGAGCTCTAGAGGCGCTTGACCCGGTAGAAGGCGTGATCACCAATCAGGGCCACCGGCGTGCCTTTTGCCCACAGCGGCCGCTCGACCAGATCCTTGACCAGAAAGTGATCTGCGCCCGGGACCACTTGGCGTCGGTGGTTGGCGGGTTTGCTCCAATCCGCCATGACCTCGAAAGTGATGGCGACAGCGCGCTCCCAAGCCACCGGGTTCTTCAATCGATAATCGCCCGAGGCGAGCGTGGGCGCGAACTGGCGAGGCGCCGTCACTACTGCGCAGATGCTTCCACCCCACCGCCCGTCTTCAAGCCGCCGCAGCGCCACCTCGGCAACCGCACGCTGACCCAGGATGGACTGGTTGCGGGCTTCGAGATAGACCGTGGTCGCGAGACACAAAGGATCGGCGGCGGGCTGCGGCAGCACGTTGGCCAGCCAGAGGATCCAGGCCAGTTTCATGCGGACTCCTGTTCCGTTGCGTCAGCGCTGCTCTCGCACTCGGACACGGCAAGCCTTGAACAGGTATGCAAGTGATCAAAGGGTGGGAAAGCCGCCGACATGGCGTTGAAGGTCACGCCTGGTGTGCCTGAAAAAGGAAGCACAACCAGCCGCTTTGACGGATGTGATCGCCTGGCCCGAAGTAGGTAGGGGCTGGCAGTAACGATCAGGCTCCGGGAACCGGCCGGTTCGACTCGGAGCAAGCTGGGACGGAGAGTACCGAGTGAAGTTAAATCTCGGCTGAATGGATTGGCTATGCATGAATGATCGATACTTCATCGATCAGTTCATCTGGATTATCAGAATATTGACTTCGCTCGCGATTGCCGCCGGGCTAAAGAGCAGCAGCCACACGTACACCCTCCTCGATCGCGCGCTTCGCATCCACCTCGGTCGCCAGTCGCGCGCCCCCGATGAGATGGCAGGTGAGGCCAGTTTTCGCGAGTTCCGCGTAGACGGATTTCACGGAGTCTTGGCCTGCACACAGGACGATTGAATCGACCTCGATCAGCTCAATCTGATCGCCGATCCGCACATGCAAGCCGGCGTCGTCAATGCGCAGATACTCAAGCCCCGTGAGGGTTTTCACACCCTTGGCCTTGAGTGCGCTGCGATGCACCCAACCGGTAGTTTTGTTCAGGCGCGCACCAGGTTTCCCCGGGCTTCGCTGCAGCATCCAGATCTCTCGAGGTGATGGTTCTGGCGCCGCGATCTTCAACCCGCCGCCGCTGTTGAAATCCAGGTCGATGCCCCACTCTTCGCACCAGCGCGCGGTATCGAGTGTTGGTGAGGGCTGCGGTGTGCTCAGGAACTCGCACACGTCGAAACCGATGCCGCCGGCTCCGATGACAGCGACCCGCTTGCCCACCGGCGCGCCGCGAATCGCATCCGCATAGCCCACCACCATCGGATGCCCAATGCCTTCGATAGCAGGCTGCCGCGGTGTGACCCCGGTGGCGACCACAACCGCATCAAAACTCTCTGCACGCAGTTGTTCGGCACTTGCGCGAGTGGAAAGCCGGAGATCGATGCCAAGTTCCTGTATACGTTCACTAAAGTAGCGAAGGGTCTCGTTGAACTCTTCCTTGCCAGGAATCCGGCGTGCCAGATTGAACTGTCCGCCGATCTCGTCGCTTGCTTCAAACAAGGTGACTTGATGCCCGCGCTCGGCTGCTGCGGTAGCGCAGGACAATCCAGCGGGCCCTGCGCCGACCACGGCGACGCGCAGCCTTCGGGATTCGGGCACTGGCTGCAGAACGATCTCTGTCTCGCGACAGGCCATGGGGTTGACCAGACAACTGGCGGCGCGATTCTCGAAGACATGATCAAGGCAAGCTTGGTTGCAGGCGATGCAGGTGTTGATCAGTCGGGCTCGCCCGGCGATCGCCTTGTTGACCCAGTCGGGGTCGGCCAGCAGCGGGCGGGCCATCGACACCATGTCGGCGCAGCCAGATGCCAGCAGCTGCTCGGCGACTTCAGGCGTGTTGATACGATTGCTGGTGATCAGCGGAAGGCTGACCTCGGCACGCATGCGGCGTGTGATCTCGGAGAACGCAGCGCGCGGCACTGAGGTGACGATGGTTGGAACGCGCGCCTCATGCCAGCCGATGCCCGTGTTGATCATGCTGGCGCCTGCAGCTTCGATGGCTCGGCCGGTTTGCACGATTTCCGACCAATCACAGCCGCCTTCGACAAGATCGAGCATCGACAGTCGATAGATGATCAGGAAATCGGGGCCAAGCGCTTGCCGTATTCGGCGCACGATCTCTACCGGGAAGCGCATGCGGTTTTCGAGACTGCCGCCGAACTGGTCGTTGCGCCGGTTGGTGCGTGGCGCCAGGAACTCGTTGATGAGGTAACCCTCGGAGCCCATCACCTCCACGCCGTCGTAGCCAGCCTCCCGGGCCAGCTGAGCGCAGCGAACGAAGTCACGGATTTGTGCTTCGACGCCGCGTGTGCTGAGCGCACGTGGCTTGAACGGCGTGATCGGCGATTTCAGCGCGGACGGCGCAACAGCCAGCGGATGGTATCCGTAGCGGCCCGAATGCAGGATCTGCATACATATAGAAGTACCCTCCGCATGCACTGCGGAGGTGACGTGACGATGGCGCCTCACTTCCCACGGCCACGAGAGCTTGCCGGCGAAAGGCTTCACCCAGCCCGAGATGTTGGGCGCGATGCCACCGGTGACGATCAATCCGACGCCCCCGCGTGCCCGCGCCGCAAAGTAGGCGGCGAGTTTGGGGTAGTCGCGGGCGCGATCTTCAAGCCCGGTGTGCATCGAACCCATCAGCACACGGTTGCGCAGGGTCAGCACGCCAATCTGGAGGGGGCGCGTCAAATGAGGATAAGCGGGGCTGGTCATGACGGATCGGCTCGAGGATTTCAGGCACCTTGCACAAGGCTTGGTGCGAGAGCAAGAGCGCTATCAGGACCGCGCCCGCAAGTTTGCGGGTTGCGTTACAAATGCGTTAACGTGCACGTCATCCTGAAGCGTTAGAGTACGCGCCTGTCGACGGTCCGGCGTTTGCAGATCGCTCCGTATCTCGTGGTGTCAATTGAAGTATCCCCATTTCTCGAGGAGAGAACTGATGAAGAAGAAGCTCCTGTGCTGTGCCGTACTCACGTGCGTCGGTTTTGCCAACGTCTCTTTCGCCCAGGATTCTTTTGACGACCGTTGGTATGTCGGCGGGTCGGTCGGATTCGTCGAGTTTGACGACGCACGTGGTCTGAAGGACGACTTGCAGCTCGGCGCCAACTTCGGCAAGTTCTTCACGCCGAACTGGTCACTGGACTTGGAACTGAAGCACATCAACCCGCAGCTGATCGGTAACTCGCTGAACTGGAGCCAGTACGGTTTGGGCGCGACGGGTCGTTACCACTTCCGCGATGCCGGAGACACCTGGGGCCCGTACCTGGCTCTTGGCGCTGGCGTGTGGCGCCACGAACGTGAGTTCTCGAACCCGGCCGGCGGCCGCCCGGGTGAGGTCAAGGGTAACAACCTTGAACTGCACGCTGGTGTCGGCATCCAAGCTGACTTCGGGCGAGCCAACGTTCGTGCCGAGCTCGGCGGTCGTTACGACATGGACGATACGGCGATTTCTGGCGAAGACAATTTCTTCGACAAAGTGTTCACCGTTGGGCTGATGGTCCCGCTCGGCGCCGGTGCGTCGGCCCCGGTTGAAGCACAGCCCGCCGCCCCGGCCCCGGCCCCGGCCACGCCGGTCGTCAACTGCGCCGACCTCGACGATGATGGTGACGGCGTCAACAACTGCGAAGACAAGTGCCCGAACAGCACCCCCGGCCAGACGGTTGGTCCGGATGGCTGCCCGGTGCCGGTCACGATCGATCTGCGCGGCGTGAACTTCGACTTCGACAAGGCGACTCTGCGTCCAGACGCCGTGTCCACCCTGAACGAGGTCGTCAGCATCCTGCGTCAGTACAGCGATATCCGCGTTGAAGTTGCCGGCCACACCGATCTGTGCGGCGCCGAAGGCTACAACCAGGCTCTGTCGGAGAACCGCGCCAAGGCGGTCCACGACTTCCTGACCAGCAACGGCATCAGCGCCGGTCGTCTGGTGGGTCCGCGTGGCTACGGCGAGAGCCGTCCGCTGGCGCCGACCGGCCAGAACCTGCCGGAGTGCAAGAACGAGACGAATCGCCGCACCGAGCTGAACGTGCAGAACTGATTCAACTCTGCAGTGCTGCAAACGAGAGCCCGGCCTAGTGCCGGGCTTTCGCGTTCTGGAGGCCGCAACTCGCTGCGAGGATCCGGAATGCGAGTCAGCGTAGGCCATCCAGGGCGTTCGGTGGTTCGCGTCAACCGGATCGTGCTCTCGGCACTTGACGCTGCAGATCGCTGCCGCGAAGGTCGTCGCTGTCTTCCATCGCCCTGGAGCCTGCACGTGATCAAGTCTTCGATTTGGACCTGCGCACTCGCGATCGCGCTGCCGTTTTGCGCGCAAGCTGAGCAGCGCTTTGCTTTGGTGATCCACGGCGGTGCGGGCACTCTGACCCGTGAGGCCATTACGCCTGAGCTGGATGCCCAGATTCGCGCAGCACTGAATCAATCGTTGGACGCGGGTGCGGCGGTGCTGGCGGATGGCGGCACCAGTCTGGATGCCGTGGTTGCCTCAGTGAAGGTGCTGGAAGACTCGCCGCACTTCAATGCCGGCAAGGGTGCGGTGTTCACCCATGAGGGTCGCAATGAGCTGGATGCATCGATCATGGATGGTGCCACCCGGCAAGCGGGCGCGGTAGCCGGCCTGCGGACGGTGCGCAATCCGATCGATCTGGCGCGCGCAGTGATGGAAAAGTCACCGCATGTGATGCTGATCGGGGAGGGTGCCGAACAATTCGCCAAGGAGCGTGGAATCGCTCAGGTAGAGCCGGAGTACTTTCGCACCGAGCATCGCTGGCGGCAGCTGCAGGATGTGTTGGAGCGAGAGTCGACACAGGCCTCGCTGCCCCCATCGACGTATTTCGGCACGGTCGGGGCAGTGGCATTGGATAGCGACAGGCGACTCGCAGCGGCAACATCCACGGGCGGCATGGTCAACAAGCGCTGGGGGCGGGTCGGCGACGCCCCGATCATTGGCGCGGGCACCTATGCCGACACCAACTGCGGCGTATCGGCCACGGGATGGGGCGAGTTTTTCATCCGCTTGTCGGTGGCGTACGACATCTGCGCGCGAATGAAGTACGGCCAGCAGAGCCTTGCCGAAGCTGCCGATGCGGCCGTGATGACCGAGGTGACCGTGCTTGGGGGCGATGGAGGCGTGATCGCCATGGATGCTCAGGGGGCAATCCGGATGCCGTTCAGCACGCGCGGAATGTATCGCGGCTGGATCGGCGTGGATGGCAGTCGCGGAGTCGCGATTTTCGCCGATGAGGACGATCCCGACGGGCGCATTGCGCCTTAGCCTCGCCGGTGCGATGTCGACGATGTCCATCCTGTTTCGCACCGAACATCGCGAGCGCTCCCGTGCCACACATAGGCATTCCCACACGGCGGTTCGGAGTACGTTCGCTGGTTGTAGTGCTCCTTGTTCCTAGCCCTCGCTGGCGTCTCTGAAAGCGCGCGGGAACCGCATTGGCGCCGCCACGAAGACGGCGCCAATGCCTGTGACCACTCAGAACCCGCGATCGCCGGACAGAATCCCGCCGAGGCCGCCGAGTACCGAGCCTTCCTCCTTGCTGCCGCCGCGCTGGTATGCAGCCGCGAACATGCGGCCGGCCATGCGTGAGAACGGCAGCGACTGCATCCACACATGGCCCGGGCCGGTCAGTGTGGCCAGAAACACGCCCTCACCGCCGAACAGCATCGACTTGATGCCGCCGACCGGTTTCACGTCGAATCCGACGGTGTCGGTCAGCGCCACCACGCAGCCGGTGTCGACGTCGAGCCGCTCACCAGCCTTGAGCTGGCGTTCGACCACGGTGCCGCCAGCGTGCACGAACACCTGACCGTCGCCCTCGAGCTTTTGCATGATGAAGCCCTCGCCGCCGAACAGCGCCGTCATGATCTTTTTCTGAAAGAAGATGCCGACGCTGACCCCCCGCGCCGCGCACAGGAAGCTGTCCTTCTGGCAAATCAGTCGGCCGCCGTAGTTCTTCAGTGACAGCGGAATGATGGTGCCGGGGTAGGGTGAAGCAAACGCAACCTTGGCCTTGCCGCTGCCCGCATTGGAGAACATCGTGATGAACAGGCTTTCGCCCGTCAGCACGCGTTTACCGGCGCCGAGCAGCTTGTCCATGAAGCCGCCGCCCTGTCCGCTATGGCTGCCGTCGCCAAACACGGTCTCCATCTGCACCTGGGCGTCCTTGAACATCATCGCGCCCGCTTCGGCGACAGCACTCTCGCCGGGGTCGAGTTCGATCTCGACAAACTGCATTTCGGTACCGAACACCTGGTAGTCGATTTCGTCGGCACTGCGCTGGCTGACCGGTGGCGGCGCCGTCGGCACCGGCATGCCGCCCGAGGCGCTGAGTTCGGTGCAGGCCGCGATCGGCATCCATTCGGCGAAGCCGGCTCGCCAGCAGTGGCCGTTGGGATTCTGCTTGGCTTGGGTGACGGCAGCGGCGTGATCAAAAGGGCCGACCTGCTGGCCGCCATAGCTGAGATACCACGAGTGCATTGTCGAATCCTCAGAGGGGGAGAGACGGGGAGAACTGTGCGTCGAGCGCGCTGCGCTGATCGACCGTGAGATTCAGGCCCTGCGCGAGTCGATCCATCCAGCGGCGTTCGGCATCGCTGTCAACACTGATGGTGATCAGCGCTGCCACGTAGACCTCGGCAGCGAATCGCGCGGGCGTCTGGGCGATCAACTCGGGCAGCGACAGCGGCTGCGCCAGCTCGGCGCGCAAGGCCGCCTGATCGTCGGCGTCCATACCGGCCGCGCTGGCGCGCCCAAGAATGGCTTCGCGCTCGTTGCCATCGATCAATCCGTCGGCAGCTGCAGCCGCGATCATGCTGCGGATGGCCAAGAGTGCTTCGGGCACCGGCTGGTTCAGCTGCACAGTCGGTGCGGGCGGCGGCAGCGAAGCGGGCGGCGGAGGCGGGGGAAGCGACCCCGCAAGTGCAGGCTGTGGCGATGTCGGGGTGCTTTGAGCAGCGCCCGACTGCCCCTTGTAGTGCTCCCATGCGGCCATGGCGATACCCAGGGCGCCGACGCCAAGCGCGGCCTTGTTGACCGAGCCGCCCATCATTCCGCCGAGGCCGCTGCCATGGTGCTTGCGGCCGCCTTTGCCGCCGAGTGCACCACCAAGGGTGCCGCCCAGCATCTGGGCGAGAAGTCGTGTGGGATCGAACATCGTGTTCTCCTGCCAATGGTGGTTGCCGGACGCCGACGGCTGTTCGCTGTGACGGCGATGGTCGCGGATAGTACGTTGGCCGCGGCATTCGCGGTGACGCGCTTCGCCGACTACACTATCGCCCCGGCCGCTGCTTCGTGGCCCGATAGTTTCCATCGAAGGACCCGCTTCCGGCATGGCCGACAGCGCAGATTCGTTCATTCCGCGTGGACCCGCCGGCATGCTCAAGGCGTTGCGTTGGTCCCTGCAGGGGCTGTGGGCCGCCTGGCGGCTGGAGGCTTCGTTCCGCCTTGAGGTCTGTCTTTTTCTGCTTTTGTGTCCATTGGGCCTGTGGTTGGGCGCTGATGTGATCGAGCGCGTGCTGCTGGTGGGCTGTCTGCTGCTGGTGCTGTCTGCCGAGCTGCTTAACTCGGCGATTGAGGCCGCCGTGGACCGCATGGGCCGTGAGCACAACGAGTTCGCCGGTCGCGCCAAAGACATGGGTTCGGCGGCGGTGTTCGTGCTGATGCTGAATGTGATTTTTTGCTGGGCGCTGATCCTGGGGCCTCGCTTGCTGCACTAGCCGCACGCGCCAATCCTGGTGCGCCCGCGCAGTCGGCGTTTCATGCCGGCTCCAGCGGGACGAGCCCGAATTCAACCGGGCGCTGTCCGGTCTGACGGAGCCAGGATGGCTCTGTTAGGACCTACCCGGGAGGCCCGATGCAGTCGGAGTCTCCCTCGCGCCAAGGATGGCGCGCCCGTGGAGTTGGCGTTTTGTGCCGGCTCCAGCGGGACGAGCCCGAGTTCAACCGGGCGCTGTCCGGGCTGACAAAGCCAGGATGGCTTTGTTCAGACCTACTAACCTGGAGACACCATGAGCGCCGCCGATTACCCCACCCTGTTCCTGAAACGGGGCGAAGACCGCCGCCTGCGCGCCGGCCACCTGTGGGTGTTCAGCAACGAGGTCGACGTCGTCAAGTCGCCGCTGCAGAGCTTCGAGCCCGGCAGCCCGGTGCATATCCTGGATGCCTCCAACAAACCGCTGGGCACGGGCTACATCAACCCGTCGACCTTGATCGGCGCTCGCCTGGTGGACCGCGGCGGTCATGTGCTTGATCGATCCCTGCTTGTGCACCGCCTGAACGTGGCGCTGGCCCTGCGTCAGCGGCTGTTCCCGCAGCCGTTCTATCGCCTGGTCTATGGCGAATCCGACGGATTGCCCGGGCTGGTGGTCGACCGTTTCGGCGACTTCGTGGTGGTGCAGATCAACACCGCCGGAATGGAGCGGCTGAAGGATGCCATCGTTGATGCCATCAAGAAGGTGCTGGAGCCCGCTGCCGTGCTGTTCCGCAACGACAGCAGTGCGCGCGCTATTGAAGAACTGCCGTCCTACGTGGAAGTGGCCTTCGGCGAAGTGCCTGATCTGGTCGAAGTTGAGGAAGGCGGCCTGAAGTTTGCGGTCGACCTGAAGCATGGCCAGAAGACCGGCTGGTTCTACGACCAACAGGACAATCGCGATCGATTGCAGAAACTGGTGCCCGGCCTGCGCGTGCTCGACGTGTTCAGCTATGTCGGCGCCTGGGGCCTGCGTGCTGCAGGGTTTGGCGCAAGCGAGGTGACCTGCGTGGATGCCTCCGAGGCTGCCTGCGCGCGGATCGTCGACAACGCCGCCCGCAACGGTTTCGAGAGCAAGGTTGAAGCCGTCTGCGCCGATGCGTTCGAGTTCCTCAAGATGGCGCGCGCCGAGCGCAAACGCTGGGACGTGGTGATCCTCGATCCGCCGGCCTTCGTCAAGCGCCGCAAGGACTTCAAGCAGGGCGCGGTGGCTTATCGCCGCATCAATGAGATGGCGATGCAGGTGCTGGAGCGTGATGGCGTGGTGGTCAGCGCTTCCTGCAGCTATCACATGGGCCGCGACGCGCTGCTGGAGGCGATCCAGTCGGGCGCGCGTCATCTCGATCGTCAGGTCCAGGTGTTGAGCAAGCTGCAGCAGTCGGCCGACCATCCCATCCACGGCGCGATCGTCGAAACCGACTATCTGAAGGGATACGTCTACCGCGTGCTGCCGGCCTGATCGAGACTTCGACCATGTTCCATTTGCACCAGATCGATCCCATCGCCCTGCAGCTGGGGCCTGTCGCCATTCACTGGTACGGGCTGATGTATCTGTTGGCCTTCGGTGCCGCCTGGTGGCTGGGGCGCGCGCGGCTGCGCGCCGGCCGCTTCGGCGTCAGCGAGCAGGCCTTCGGCGACCTGATGTTCTACGGCATGCTCGGCGTGGTGCTGGGTGGGCGGATCGGCTACATCCTGTTCTACGGCTACCAGCAGGTGCTGGCCGATCCGCTGTCGGCGCTGCGGGTGTGGGAGGGTGGCATGAGCTTCCACGGTGGACTGTTGGGCGTCATCGTCGCCATGTGGTGGTGGTCACGCGCGCAGGGCAAGCCGCTTTGGGACACCTTGGACTTCGTGGCTCCGCTGGTGCCGACCGGCCTGCTGTTCGGTCGTATCGGCAACTACATCGGCGGCGAACTGTGGGGCCGGACCACCGACGTTGCCTGGGCGGTGATCTTTCCCAGCGGGCTGGATCGCGCCTATGCGCCCGAGGAGCTTCAGCGCCTGCATGCAGAGGGTGCGCTGGATGCGTTTGCCCGCCATCCGTCGCAGCTGTACGAGGCCTTCCTTGAGGGCTTGGTGTTGTTCGTTGTGGTGTGGTGGTTTGCGGCCAAGCCGCGCCGCCGCTACGCGGTGTCGGGATTGTTTGCGTTGGGCTATGGCGTTTTCCGCTTCGCCGTGGAGTTCGTGCGCGAGCCGGATGCGCATATCGGCTATCTCGCGGTCGGCTGGTTCACCATGGGCATGTTGCTGAGTCTGCCAATGGTGGTGCTGGGGTTGCTGCTGTTGGGCTGGTCGCGTCGCGCCAGTTCGCCGCGCGTCGCCTGATCTCGGAGCAATTGGCATGCAGACCTATCTCGACCTGCTGCGCCACGTGCTGGAGCAGGGCAGCGTAAAGGCGGACCGCACCGGCACCGGCACACGCTCGGTGTTCGGCTGGCAGATGCGCTTTGACTTGCGCCAGGGCTTTCCCCTGGTGACCACCAAAAAGCTCCATCTGCGCTCGATCATCCATGAGCTGCTGTGGTTCCTGCGCGGCGAGACCAACATCGCCTATCTGAAGGAAAACGGCGTCAGCATTTGGGACGAATGGGCGGACGCCAAGGGCGAACTGGGGCCGGTCTACGGCAAACAGTGGCGCGCCTGGACGGCGCCGGATGGCAGCGAGATCGACCAGATCGGCTGGGTGCTGGATGAGATCCGCCGCAACCCGGATTCGCGCCGCCTGATGGTTTCGGCCTGGAACGTCGGGGAGCTGGGCCAGATGGCCTTGATGCCCTGCCACAGCCTGTTCCAGTTCTACGTCGCCGACGGCCGCCTCTCGTGCCAGCTCTACCAGCGTTCCGCCGACATTTTTCTTGGTGTGCCGTTCAATATCGCCAGCTACGCGCTGTTGACCCACATGGTGGCCCAGGTCTGTGATCTTGAAGTGGGCGATTTCGTGCACACGCTCGGCGACGCGCATCTGTACTCCAACCATGTCGAGCAGGCGCGCCTGCAGCTGCAGCGCGCCCCCAAACCGTTACCGCAGCTGAAGCTCAACCCCGAGGTTCGCGATCTGTTCGCATTCACCTTTGAGGACATCGCCATTGAAGGTTACGAATCGCATCCCGCGATCAAGGCGCCGGTGGCGGTATGAGCCCGCGCCTGGAGCTGGTCGCAGCGCTGGACCGCAACCGCGCCATCGGTCGCGGCAACGCTTTGCCGTGGTCACTGCCGGATGACTTGAAGCAGTTCAAGGCGCTGACGCTGGGAAAGCCCCTGCTGATGGGACGCAAGACAGCCGAGTCCTTGGGTCGAGCACTGCCCGGGCGTTTGAACCTGGTGCTGAGCCGTTGCGGCGCCCAACCTTTTGCAGGCATGCAGACGGTCGCGAGCGTTGCGCAAGCGCTGGCGCTGGCGGACGCCGCCGAGGCGCTGATGGTCATCGGCGGCGGCGAGCTGTTCGCCGAGCTGCTGCCGCAGGCGCAGCGCCTGCATCTGACCTGGATCGACACCGAGGTTGCTGATGCCGACACCTGGTTTCCGGAATTCGATGCCGCCGAGTGGCAGATCGAACGGCGCCTGGCCCACCCGGCCGACGCTCGCCATGCGCATGCGTTCGAATACGTCGAGTACCGGTGCGCGGGCTGAATGTGCGTGTGCTCCGGCGACTTGGGCTCTTGAAAATCTGCCCTGCACATCGCACCTCATTCGCTGACGGCGGCATTGGGCTGTCGATCGCAGGAGAGATTTTGCATGGCTACGCCCCGCAATCCCTGGGCCGTTCAAGGCGGCCTGCAGACCGATCTTAAGCAGGTGTTCGAGCGCTTCTTCGGCGAGACCGCCGAAGCCGACCAGTCCAACGTCGTCACCAGTCAGTGGGCGCCGCGGGTGGACATCCGCGAAGAGCCCACCCGCTTCATCATCGAGGCCGATATCCCGGGTGTGGACCCGACCACGATCGAGATCCACATGGACAAGGGCATCCTGTCGATCCGCGGCGAGCGCGCCAGCGGCAGTGAGGAAGAAGGCGCCAGTTACACCCGTATCGAGCGCTCGCGCGGCAGCTTCTATCGGCGCTTTGCGCTGCCTGACACCGCCGATGCCGACGGCATCGAGGCCAAGGGCCTGCATGGCGTGCTGCAGATCTGCATTCCCAAGCGGCCGCAGGCCAGCCCGCGACGTATCAGTGTCAATGCGGTCTGACTGACGCACAGCAGCAGCGCTTGCTTCCCCGTGGTCGCAGGCTGCTAACCTGCGCAGCCTGCGGCACTCGCCGCGGGTTTTGCCACACGACTTTCGGAAGCACCCATGGAGTTCAAGGACTACTACAAGACGCTGGGCGTGGAGCCGGGCGCCAGCGACGCGGATATCAAGTCCGCGTATCGCCGGCTGGCGCGCAAATTCCATCCGGATGTCAGCAAGGAAGCGGGTGCAGAGGAGCGCTTCAAGGCCATCAACGAGGCCTATGAAGTGTTGAAGGATCCCGGCAAGCGCAACGCCTACGAGCAGCTGCGCGCCGGTGGTTTCCGCCAGGGTCAGGAATTTCGCCCGCCGCCCGGCTGGGACTACGAGGGCGGCGGTGGCGAGTTTGGTGGCGGCGGCTTCAGCGATTTTTTCGACACTTTGTTCGGCGCTGGTCGTGGGCGTCCTCAGCCGCGGCCTGGTGCAGCAGCGCAGCCCAAAGCCGAGCGTCGACTCAAGGTCGAGCTCGAGCTTGAGACGGTCTACGCCGGCGGCCGCGAGCGAGTCGAGATCGACGGCCGCACGCTTGAAGTGAAGATTCCCGCCGGTATCCTGCCGGGCCAACAGATTCGCCTCGCCGGCCAAGGCGGGCAGGGCAGGGACCTGCTGCTGGAAATCGCCTATCGCCCACACCCACGGTTCGAGGTGGAAGGACGCACGATCACCCACCGGATGCCCGTGATGCCGTGGCAGGCAGCGTTGGGCGCGACCTTGAGCGTGCCCACCCTCGGTGGTGCGGTCGAGCTGAAAATTCCGGCAGAAAGCGACACCGGCAAGCGTCTGCGTTTGCGCGGTCGAGGCTTGCCGGGCACGCCTGCAGGCGATCAGATCGTGGTGCTGGAAGTTCGTGCCCCCGCGCCGCGCGGAGAGCGCCAACGCGAGCTATACCGGGAGATGGCGGCGGCGTTTTCCGAGCCACCTGCGCGCGGATCTGTCTGAACAGCAGCGGCTGATCTTGACCTGCGCCCTGGTCGAAGCAGGGCGCGGCGAGGTGCGGTTGGCCCGACGACATTCGGCCAAGTTCTCACTCGCGTCCGTGATAGCCACGCGGACAGGCGTCCGTCGCGACCAGGTTCCCTCTCGCCTGCGCGCGCGCCCGTGCACGCGCTGCGTGTTGGGCGCTTGGAGGCTTATCTGAAGCCGAAGAAACCTCGCAGCATATCCTGAGAGCCTCGATACTCTTCCGCGCTTGTCGGCTCGAAGCGGCTGGATCCGATTTCAACCAGCACCTGATGCGCTTCTGGATTGTTGTGCAGGTTGATCAACACCTCGCGAACGGCATTGGCGACTTCCTGCGGCACTTTGGGTGAGGCACTGAACGCCATGCCGGGGAACTCGCGGCTCCGGCTGATCACCTGAAGATTCGGATACATGTCCGCGATGAAGCGCGGCACCATCGCCGCGTCGGCTTCGTCGCCGAACACCATTTCCACACCGTCACGCCAGGATGCAGCCTCGGAGCGGATGTCCGGCTGGGCCAGTGGGTTGATGAACATATCCGACAGCAGGGCATAGCCCAGGCTGGGCGAGGTCATGGTGATCAGGCGCTTGCCGACCAATCCTTCAATCCCGAGTTCGGCCGTCTCCGGCAGCGCCACCAAGCTGTAGGAGGTGCGCTCGGCCAGCCGGGCCAACGGCTGGAAGTTGAAGCGTTGAGTCCGGTAGTCGGTGAAGTGGGCTTCTTCGAACACGAAATCGGCGGCCGCGTTCTGCCGCAGGTCGCGCCAGTGGAACTGGTAGTTGCGCGGGGTCGACAGCACGAAGCGATGGCCGGTTTCGCTGCCGAGGTAGTCGAGCAGCGGCTGGTAGATCTGGGCCACGCTTTCGGGCGTGTAGCCGGGTTCGATGACGACTTTGAACTCATCGGCCCTCGCCAGCGGCGCCAGCAATACGAGTGCTGCGAACGCGAATGTGCGGTGCCAGTTGAAGCCGGAGCGCAAGGACCGGCCATCCTCCCCTGTCGTGTGCTGCATGGTTTCTCCCCCCGTGTAGCCGACTGTTGGCGCCGGTCTGTTGGAATGCTGTCTGTCGCCTGCGTGGGTGACAGATCTCTTGCGGCGCAATGTGCGGGCCGGACCTTGATCCGGTGCGTGCCTGTGCCGCCCTGCGGTATAGCAGAGCGGACAGGGTGGGTCTACCGCCGGTCGGTCGCTTCAGCACGCCCATCCAGCCGGGGTTCAAGCTGCAAGATCTGGCAGGGGCGGTGAACCCAGTTCGACCCGCTCAGCAGGCACCCCATCGATGCTGAGCGCGCCACTCCGGGCGGCGTCACTGAGCACCGCCTGGATTTCGACGCCGTGTGCGTGCGTGGATGCACTGATGACATCGCCGCAAGGCATGGTGTCGGCGAGGACGCTGGCGCCGAACGCAGGCGCGGGGCCGAGTGGAGTCCGTAGGCCGCCGAGCCTGCGTTTGCTCTGGCCTAGGTAGTGCGTGCGGGCGACGATCTCCTGCCCGGGATAGCAACCCTTGCTGAGGCTGAGCGCTTCCAGCCGGTCCAGGCCCAACATATGTGCGGTGTGGCTTCCGCCCTCCGCAGGGAGGCGTGGCACGCCCTGGCGGATGTCGGCACGCAGCCACTCGGTTGTGGCGACGGGCTCCGATTCCGCGGCGCGCACCGCCACCGGCAGCACAAACAGTTCGCGAGTGGGCTCCCCTCGCATGCGAAGACAGGCAACTGCATCGCCAGGAGCGTCAGCAACACCGCTCAAGAAGCGCCCATACACCTGCAGGTCGGTTCGCGCCTGCACTCTGCACTTCCGCCTCAGCACGAAGCGCGACAGTGCTGGCGCGAGCAGCTCGGCGGGATGATCGGGCAACAACAGCCATAGGCCGTCTTCGTCCGGTCGCCGCAGCAGCGCGAACAGCGCCAGCACCCGGCCCTTGGCGTTCAGCCATGCGCTCCACTGCCAGTCGCCAGGCTGCAGCGCGTTCGCATCATTGCTGAATTGCGATTGTGCGAACGCGAGCGAATCGCTGCCCTCGACCGCCAGCACCGTGAACTCGGGCAGGCCTCGCAAGGCGTTGGAATACGGGTGTTCGGGGAGTCCTTGCATCGATCGTGCGACCTTTGTTGGCTTGCGGCGTGGGGGCCTCGCGGAGTACTCTCCGTCGGCTAGATTGCCCCGAGATGATAGGCCAAGTGCAGCCAGCTCCCGAGCCCGCGACACCTGATTCCGTGCCAGCTGCCGACGAGCCAACCGTGGTGCTCGAAGTCGTGCCCAAGGAATCGCCGCGCGAGATCGGTGGGCGAGAAGGTCCTGAGCCCACCCGCTATGGCGATTGGGAAAAAAACGGCCGCTGTATCGACTTTTGATCACGCGCGCTGCACGGCATGCGCGGCATGTCCGGGTTCGCTCACAGATCGTGTTGTGCCTCCAGTTCCGGTGGTGATCGCTCTGCATGCGCGCGTCGCGTCCTGCTCTCGAAGTAGACGCCACGTTCGCGCAGATTGTCAGATCCTTGCACGTCATAAACCGGGACCCAGGAATGAGCACACGCCAGCGACCTCTTTCGCCGCATCTGCAGGTCTATCGCCCGCAAATCACTTCGGTTCTGTCGATCAGCCATCGCATCTCCGGGATCGTCAACGCGCTGGTCGCGCTCGGTTTGGCCGGTCTGCTGATGAGTGTCGCGGCAGGTCCTGAGGCCTATGCCCAGTTCGCCGCGATCGCGGGCTCGCTGCCCGCGCGCATCGCCCTGTTCGTTTTCACTCTGTCGATCTGCTACCACCTGTTCAACGGCATCCGCCATCTGTTCTGGGATGCCGGTCGCGGCTTCGAAATGTCGACGGTGTACGCCTCGGGTTACACCGTTATCGCGCTTGCCCTGCTGACGACCATCGGTATCTGGGGCGTAGTGCTTGGGGGCCCGGCATGAGCCTGCAGAATCCTCTCGCAAAGGCACGCGGCCTCGGCTCCGCGAAGGATGGGACCGCTCACTGGTGGGCACAGCGTACTTCGGCGATCGCCTTGGTTCCGCTGGTGGTCTATGTCCTCTATCTGCTGGTATCACTGGTCGGATCTGACTACGCCACGATACGCCTGGCCATCGCACAACCCTGGAATTCGGTGCTGCTGATCCTGTTTTTTGCGACGGCGTTCTGGCACGCCCGACTGGGCCTGCAAGTTGTTATCGAGGATTACATCCACGCCCGCTGGCTGGAGATCAGCCTGATGATCGCCGTCAAGTTCATTTACGTCGCACTGGGGCTTGCCGCGATCCTCGCGATCGGCCGCATCGCCTTCACCGTCTGACCGGAGCGCAAGCGAAAACTCCATGAGCGCTTACAAGATCATCGAACACAAGTACGACATGATTGTCGTCGGAGCCGGCGGCGCGGGACTGCGCGCAACTTTTGGTCTGGCCCAGAAGGGCTTGAACACGGCCTGCATCTCCAAGGTGTTTCCGACCCGCTCGCACACGGTTGCCGCGCAGGGTGGTATCTCCGCAGCACTTGCCAACATGGGTGAGGATGACTGGCGCTTCCACTTTTACGACACCATCAAGGGTTCGGATTGGCTGGGAGACCAGGACGCGATCGAGTACATGTGTCGCGAGGCGATTCCCGCCATTATCGAGCTCGAGCATTACGGTGTGCCGTTCTCGCGAACCGAGGATGGCAAGATCTATCAGCGTCCGTTTGGTGGCATGACAACCCACTATGGCAAGGGCACCGCGCAGCGCACTTGCGCAGCCGCTGACCGTACCGGCCACGCCATTCTGCACACGCTGTATCAGCAGTCGCTGGCGCACGACGCGCGTTTCTTCATCGAGTTCTTCGCGCTCGATCTGATCATGGACGAGGAAGGCGCCTGCCGCGGCGTGCTTGCGCTGGAGATGGCGACCGGCGATCTGCATCTGTTCCGCGGCCAGGGCGTGGTGCTTGCCACTGGCGGGTACGGGCGAGCCTACTTTTCGGCCACGTCTGCGCACACATGCACCGGTGACGGCGGCGGCATGGCGCTTCGCGCCGGGCTGCCCTTGCAGGACATGGAGTTCGTGCAGTTCCACCCGACCGGTATCTACGGTGCCGGCTGCCTCATTACCGAGGGCGTGCGTGGCGAGGGCGGTTACCTCACCAACTCCAAGGGCGAGCGCTTCATGGAGCGCTACGCGCCAAACGCCAAGGATCTCGCCTCGCGCGATGTGGTCAGTCGTTCGATGACGATCGAAATCCGCGAAGGCCGCGGCGTTGGCGTGGACGCCGACCACATTTTTCTGAACCTGCAGCACCTCGGCCCCGAGGTCATCAACGAAAAGCTTCCCGGCATTGCCGAATCGGCCAAGATTTTCGCTGGCGTCGACGTGACCAAGCAGCCGATTCCCGTGCTGCCGACCGTGCACTACAACATGGGCGGCCTGCAGACCAACTATCACGGCGAAGTTGTCACTCTCAAGAACGGAAACCCCGACAGCGTCGTGCCAGGCCTGTATTCGATCGGCGAGGCCGCATGTGTATCGGTACACGGCGCCAACCGGCTGGGCTCGAACTCGCTGTTGGATCTGGTCGTGTTCGGTCGCGCCGTCGCCAATCGCTGCGCCGAAACCATCAAGCCCGGCCAGAACCACAAGGCTCTGGCGGCCTCCGCTTGCGACCGCTCGCTGGCAAATCTGGACGCGCTTCGCAACGCCAAGGGCGGCACGTCCACTGCCGATCTGCGCCAGAAAATGCAGCGCACGATGCAGAACCATGCAGCGGTGTTCCGCACCTCCAGCAGTCTTGCCGAGGGCGTTCAGAAAATTCAGGAGATCCACGCCGGGTTCGGCGACATCCGCGTCGCGGATCGGTCGTTGATCTGGAACTCTGACTTGATCGAGACCCTTGAGCTGCAGAATCTCCTGGGCCAAGCCGTGGCGACCGTGGTGTCGGCGGAGAACCGCAAGGAATCACGCGGCGCGCATGCTCACGAAGACTTCCCCGACCGCGACGACGACAACTGGCACAAGCACTCCCTGTGCTGGGTCGACGAGAAGGGCAACACGCGCATCGATTACCGCCCGGTGCACATGAACACCCTGACCAACGAAGTCGAGCCCGTGCCGCCCAAGGCGCGGACGTACTGAATTGCTCGGGATTGGTGATTCGGGATTCGGGATTCGCAAGGGCAAGAGCCTCCAAGCGCACCGCAGACCGCTCACGAATCCCCAATCCCGATTCCCGAATCCCGGAAGAAAGCCATGGCCGAATTCACCCTGCCGAAGAACTCCAAGATCACCAAGGGCAAGCACTTCGCCGCGCCGGCTGGCGCGAAGAATGTCCGCAGCTTCAAGGTATATCGCTGGAATCCGGATGACGATGCCAATCCGAGCGTCGACACCTATGATCTCGATCTCGACGCGTGCGGGCCGATGGTTCTGGACGCGCTGATCAAGATCAAGAACGAGATCGACCCGACGCTCACATTCCGCCGCTCCTGCCGCGAAGGCATCTGCGGTTCGTGCGCGATGAACATCGATGGCACCAACACCCTGGCCTGCACCAAGGCGATCAGCGACTGCGGCAGCAAGGGCGTGCCGATTTACCCGCTGCCGCACCTGCCGGTGATCAAGGATCTGGTGCCGGACTTGACCCATTTCTACGCGCAGTACGCGTCGATCCGGCCTTGGCTCCGCACGCAGTCGGCACCGCCGGCGTCGGGCGAGCGCCTGCAGTCGAAGGAAGACCGTGCCAAGCTCGACGGGCTCTACGAGTGCATCCTCTGCGCGTGTTGTTCGACCAGCTGCCCGAGCTACTGGTGGAACGGCGACCGTTACCTTGGCCCGGCGATTCTGCTGCAGGCCTATCGCTGGATCATCGACTCGCGCGATGAGGACACCGGCGCGCGTCTGGACGATCTCGAAGATCCCTTCAAGCTCTACCGCTGCCACACCATCATGAACTGCGCGCGCACCTGCCCCAAGGGCCTGAATCCGGCCAAGGCGATCGCCGAGATCAAGAAGCTGATGATCCAGCGCCGCGGCGCTTGATGGCGCCAGACGGCGCCTGCGGGCGCCGTTTTGCTGTTGGGTTGGGGGTTGGTGTTGCCGGATAGGGGCTTGGGGATTCAACCGCCGCTGTTGGGGCGCAGGCGTAGCCGCGCTTTGGAGCCGATTCGCGTTCGAGCGTGTCGCCGCGGATATCCGGCCCAGCTCTGGCTCGTCGCCTTTGAGGCTCGCCCCGCACCTGCTACCGTCGGCCATCCCCAATCCCGGATCCCCGGCCCCATGCATTCCATCTTCCTGCCCGGCTTCGCGCTCGTTGCGCTGACTTTCCTCGTCTGGTGCCGGCTGTACGCCGAGCGTCTGGGACAGATGCGGCGCGATCGTATTCGTCCGCAGTCGGTTGCGACGTCGGCCCAGATGTCAGCCAAGCTGGCTGATTCGCGCGCCTCCGACAATTTCCGCAATCTGTTCGAACTGCCGGTCCTGTTCTACTTCGCCCTGATGGTCGCAGCGATGAGCGGGCAGACCGGCGCGCTGGTGATCGGGCTGGCCTGGACCTTCGTGGTGCTGCGCGCCGTGCACAGCCTGATTCACTGCACCTACAACCGGGTGATGCATCGCTTCAGCGTTTACCTGCTCTCCGCCGTGGTGCTTTGGACGCTGCTTGGTCTGCTGGTCTGGCGGTTGATCTGATCGGATTGGCGAAGAGGTGATCCGGGCCTTTGCAGGCACCGTGCACGTTCGACTCTCCATCGCCAGCGGCGGCTGGGCAGATCCCCGCAGATCATCCACACTGCGCGACCGTTGAAGGCCGATCACACCATCGCCAACCCGTATTCGAACGAGCACGGCCGCCGCACATGACCGACCCCATCAGCCCCGAAGATCTCCGCCGCTGGCGCTGGCGTTCGCGCCGCGGCATGCGCGAGCTCGATCAGTTGTTCGAGCGCTATCTGAAGCTCGCCGAGTCCGATCCCGCACAATTCGTCCGCGCCGATTTCGAGGCCTTGCTGGTCTGCGAAGACGATGCGCTCTGGCGCTGGTTCATAGGCCGCGAACAGCCGGAGGATGCCCAGCTTGCCCGCATCGTCGCCGTCATCAGCGCCCTCCCTTCGGCTTGAGCTGCGGCCCTCGCGTGTGCTGGCGGCTGCGCTGATCGTGCTGGCCGCCCTCGCCACACTTGCGGTGCTGCGTTCGAACCTGCCTGTGCTGTCGGTACTGGGCGTGCCGGTTTTGCTCGCGCTGGCCTTGTGGCAGCTGCAGCGTGCGCCGCGTGGCCTGCTGGTGCTGCTACCGGGCGGAGAGGCACGCTGGGTTCCGCGCGGCAGCGATGAGTGGCGCACGCTGGATTCACTCACCCTGCAGCGTCGCGGGCCGCTGTGTGTGCTGAGCCTGGGCGTTCAGGGCCGGTGCGTCCGTTGGCCGGGTGCATCGGATACCCTGCCGTTCGCAGACGCGCGTTTGCTGCGGCTGTGGCTGGACCGCCACCGGTCGGCCGACCCAGTGGCTGCATCCGACGCCATTCCCACCTCGCCACAAGGCCCCGCCTGACGTGTTCCGTCCCATCGAAATCGCCATCGGCCTGCGCTATACGCGGGCCAAGCGTCGCAATCATTTCATCTCCTTCATCTCCTTGGCCTCGATGCTCGGCATCGCGATCGGCGTGACCGCGTTGATCACGGTGATTTCAGTGATGAACGGTTTCGAGCAGGAGCTGCGGGCGCGCATCCTCGGCATGGTGGCGCACGCCACCATCAGCGGTGCGGGTGAGGATCTGCAGGATTGGCAGCGTGCTGTGGAAGTCGCGCGCGCCGATCCGCGCGTGCTGGGCGCGGCGCCGTATGTGGAGCGAGAGTCCCTGCTGCAGGCAGGGCGAACTCAGGGCGCGCTGCTGCGCGGTATCGATCCCGCACTGGAGCCGGCGGTCGGCGAGATCGCCGACAAGATGACCGAGGGCGCGATCACCGACCTCACTCCTGGCGGTTTCAAGATTCTGGTGGGTGTTGATCTGGCCCTGCATCTCGGCGTCGGCGTCGGCGACAGCATCACCGTGCTGGTGCCGGAGTTCCGCAGCACGCCGATGGGCGTGGCACCACAGACCCGGCGCTTCACCGTCGCCGGCGTTTTCAGTGCGGGCATGCAGGAGTACGACCGCCAGCTGGCGGTGGTGCATATGCAGGACGCGCAGCGGCTGCTGCGAATGGGGGAGGGTGTCACCGGCGTGCGTCTGAAGCTGGTTGACATGTTCCAGGGATGGCAGGTTGCGCGTGACCTGACCGAAAAGCTCGATCAGTACTACCGCATTCGCGACTGGAGCGCCGACCACAGCAATTTCTTCCGCGCGATCAAGATGGAAAAGACGGTGATGTTCATCATCCTGTCGCTGATCGTCGCGGTGGCCGCCTTCAATCTGGTGTCTTCGCTGATCATGCTGGTGACCGACAAGCAGGCCGACATCGCCATCCTGCGCACCCTTGGCATGAGCCCGGCTTCGATCATGGGCGTGTTCGTCGTGCAGGGCAGCATCATCGGCGTGGTCGGAGTCCTGCTGGGCCTGATCGGTGGCGTGGCGTTGACCGCGAACCTGCAGCACGTGGTGCACGCGATCGAAAGCGGGTTCGGCTTCGAGGTGATGCCGGCGGACGTTTACTACATCACCGGCCTGCCGACCGATCTTCGTTTCGATGATGTCGGTCTGATCGCCGTGATCGCCCTGCTGATGAGCATGCTGGCAACCCTGTATCCGGCCTGGCGCGCGTCGCGCACCGACCCCGCCACTGCCCTGCGCTATGAGTAAGCCCGCCATGACCGCCGCAGACCCCGTGATCTCATGCACCGGCCTGGCCAAGACCTATGCCGAGGGCGATCTGAATACGCCGGTGTTCGCTGGCATTGATCTCGCTATCGCGCGCGGCGAAACCGTCGCCATCGTCGGTGCATCGGGTGCAGGCAAGAGCACCCTGCTGCACATCCTCGGCGGGCTGGATATGCCCACGACCGGTGAGGTGTTCGTCGCGGGCGAGGCGATGAGCGCGCTGTCGGACACTGCGCGCGGCCGACTGCGCAACCGCGCACTCGGCTTCGTGTACCAGTTTCACCATCTGCTGCCGGAGTTCACCGCGCTGGAGAACGTCTGCATGCCCTTGCTGATTGCCGGCAGCAGTGTTGCCGAGGCTGAGCGCCAGGCCGCTGCACTGCTCGATCGTGTTGGCTTGGGCGCGCGCCTGCGCCACAAGCCGGGCGAACTTTCGGGCGGCGAACGTCAGCGCTGTGCGGTTGCACGCGCCTTGGTGACGCGCCCGGCCTGCGTGCTGGGCGATGAGCCCACCGGCAATCTGGACGAGAAAACCGCAGCCCAGGTCTACGGCCTGATGCTTGAACTCAACCGCGAAGTCGGCACCAGCTTTGTTCTGGTGACGCACGACCGCGGCCTTGCACGCAAGATGGACCGAGCGCTGGAGCTGTCCGGCGGTTCGCTGAAGCCGCTCGCCGCGGTCTGAGCCGAGCGCGCGCGGAATGTCCAGCGCGCAGGCGGCTTCGCGAGTGCAGTCGCCTTCAGGAAGTCAGCCCCTGCTGGGTATTGGCAGCGCATTGGCGCTGCTGGCGGGCGTGAGTTTCGCGCTCGGTCTGCCGGAGTTTCCGCCGGATGCGTTGGTCTGGGCCAGCGTGGCTGTGGCCGTGCTGCTGCTGCTTTGGCCTCGATCATTTGCGGGTGCCGTGCGATTGCTTGGCGCTTCCTTGCTTGGCGCGGCGGTGACTCTGCTGAGTGCGCAATCGGCCATGCAGCAGCGCTTGCCGGCTGTGCTCGAAGGCCGTGACGTCCAGGTTGAAGGCCGCATCCAGGGTCTGCCGCAGTACGCCCCTGACTCGATCCGCTTCGACTTCCGCGTGGATGACGGAGCGGGCGATGCAGCGGTACTCGCCGGTCGTCTGCTTCGCGTCGGCTGGTATCGCGGCAGCGAGACTCCTGCGGCCGGCAGTCGCTGGGCGCTCACTCTGCGACTGAAGGCCCCCCGTGGCGTCGACAATCCGGGCGGCTTCGACTTCGAGCGCTATGCGTTGCAGCGTCGACTGGCGGCCACCGGCTATGTGCGCGAGGCGCCGTCAAACCTGCAGCTTGCCGCACCCAGCGGCCTGGATGCGCTGCGCGCGCGGCTGTCGCAACAGATGGTCGAGGCGCTGGGCGGCGAGGGGCCGGCGCATGCCGGCTCCCGCTTCGTGCGTGCGTTGAGCGTCGCCGACACCCGTGGCTTTGGCGAGCAGGATTGGGAAACCCTGCGGGCGACCGGCGTCAGTCATCTGATGTCGATCTCGGGCATGCACATCAGCATGCTGGCGGGCCTCGCGGCTCTGCTGGTGCGCGTGCTGTACTGGCTGTGGCCGCCGCTTGGCCTGCGCGTGCCGCTGCCTCAGGGCGCCGCGCTGGCAGCGCTGCTGGTGGCTGTGGGCTACGCAGCACTGGCCGGATTCGGCCTAGCCACCGTACGCAGCCTGCTGATGATCGCCGCCGCGCTGCTGGCTGTTCTGCTGCGCCGCAGCTCGGGCCCGTGGCAGTCCTACGCGCTGGCCCTGATCGTTCTGGTGTTGAGCGACCCTCTTAGCGTGCTCGGCGCCGGATTCTGGCTGTCCTTCATCGGTGTCGCCTGGCTGCTCTGGTGCATGCCCGCCGAGCTGACGAGCTTGCCTGGCTGGCGCCGCTTGCTCGGCACGCAGCTGGTCGCCAGCCTGGGCCTGCTGCCGCTGACCGTGTTCTTCTTCGGCCAAGCCTCAATTGCAGGCTCGGTGGCCAATCTGTTTGCCGTGCCATGGGTGAGCCTGCTGGTTGTGCCTCTGAGCCTTCTGGCGACCGGGCTGCTGCTGCTCGGCGCCACCGTGCCCGCCACCTGGCTGCTGTGGCTGGCAGCTCAGGCGATGGATTTGCTGTGGTGGCTGCTGCAATGGATGGAGGGGCTGCCACACGCGCAAGTGTTTCTGCCCGAGCCGGATCTGGTGACCTTGGCGCTGGCAGTGATCGGCGCACTGTGGCTGCTGCTGCCGCGCGGTTTGCCAGCCAAGCCGCTCGCCCTGCTGCTGTGGCTGCCGCTGGTTTGGCCGCGTATGACACCGCTTGAGCATGGCGAGGCGACCCTGACGGTGCTGGATGTCGGGCAGGGTTTGGCCGTGCTGGTGCGCACCCGCGAGCACGCTCTGCTGGTCGATACCGGGCCGGCCTTCGGGAGTGGGCTAGATATGGGCGAAGCCGCGGTGGTGCCGGCGCTGCGTGCTTTGGGGGTGCAGCAGCTGCAGCGGGTGTTGGTGTCGCATGGCGATGCGGATCACGCTGGCGGCGCCGGCAGCGTCTTGCGCGCCTATCCGGCCGAGCTGATCAGCTCGGATCGGCAGCGGTTTCCGCGGGCCTCGGGCTGCGAGAGTGGCGACAGCTGGGAGTGGGATGGCGTGCGCTTCGAGATCCTGCATCCGCCGCCGCACTTTCCGTATCTGCGCAACGAGAGTTCCTGCGTGCTGCGGGTCGAGGCGCGTGGCAGCACGGCCTTGCTCACGGGGGATATCGGCGCCTTGATCGAAGCGCGGCTGGCGCGCGAGCAAGCGCACATGCTGAAGGCCGATGTCGTTCTGGTGCCTCACCATGGTAGCGGCTCATCGAGCACCGATGCCTTCGTCCGCGCGGTGGGTGCGCAGCACGCGTTGATCGGGGCCGGCCACCGCAATCGCTTCGGGCATCCTCGTGCTGACGTGGTGGCGCGCTGGCAGGCGGCGGGCGCCGCGGTGTGGAACACCGCCGACCAGGGTGCGCTCTCGCTGCGGCTCGGCCGAGAGGCCGATGTCGCGGTGGATGCGCGTCGCGCCTCGAATCGCCGGCTGTGGAAGGCGGAGCCCGCGCCCGTTCCTTAGCACCTGGCTGGCCAAGCGTTCGTGGGCTGACAGACGGACGGCGCCCTGGCATCCGCGCGATCCTCGCAGCCTGCGTTCCATGCTTCGGCGTGGGGTTCGTGCATCGCGCCGGGCTACCGATCAAGCCGCGTTCTCCCACCGAAACTCCGTTTTCGTCCGGCCGCACCACAGCCTGCGTTCAGCGCCACAGGTCCGTAAGCGTCCGCCCACCTCACCTACCTTCCTTACCTGATTCTCCCGACCGTCTCCGGTTTCCCCAACGGAGGACCGGTCGATGGCGTGTTCGGAGGCGTGGCGGTGGCGGGCGCATGTGCGCTCG
>NZ_JBILJQ010000064.1:0-32806 GCF_044377145.1 Aquimonas sp. | reverse complement strand
CGGCGGAAGATGTTTCTGGCGGGCGAACCCGCAACGGCTTTGGCATGGGAGTCTCCGAACAAAGCCGCCCTAGAATGAGAGATAACGTGCTGCGTCACTGTCTCGTGGAGTGTAGGCGCGTAGGGAAAGCCTTGCCGTAGCGAAGCTCAGCGACTTGTCCGAAAGCCTGAGAAGTCCAGTCATCGGGTAAACCATCGACGATCTTGATGTGCTCGTGTCCGGGGAAGCGGAGGTGGACGAACCACTCGCGGTAGAGCAGCCGCGCCGACTCCTCCAGCAGCGCAATCCGTCGCCGGTTGTTCTCGATCAGGTCGTCGTAGGCCGAGAGGACTGAGGCGATGCGCACCTGCTCGCGTCGTGCAGGTGCGGCGACTTTCAGCAAGTGCAAGACTCTCCGATCAACGCCTGGTACAGCCGCCTTTTCAGACCGGTAGTTCTTGAGGACGCTCCTGAGCAGGTAAGCGCAGAACTTCGGGTCATTGCCCTTGAAGTCCACCACGTAGAGGGCCGTGTTGAGTGGCCAGTAGGACTCTGCGAGAAAGAAGACTTCTCCGATCGTGCCGTATCGTCCGGTGACGACTCCGGGTGGCTCGGCCTTCGCCACGCTGTGCCGCCCAGTGACACCGGAGGAGGACACCACGGGTACGTCGCCATCCACGCGAACCCTGTCCGGAAGATCATGACCACGTTGCAGAGTCAGCACGTCGCCAAGGTTGCAAGGCTTCCAACTCACACGCCCAGCTCCTCAAAATTCCGCGCGATCTTCGCTGCCAGCTCGACGGCCTCTTCGTTGAGGCCCTTCAAGTCGATATGGATCGACCGCAGCGCCTCCTCGAAGTCGAAGTCCTCGTCCACCTCTTGCGGCGCCACGCCGACGTAGCGGCCCGGCGTCAGGCTCCAGTCGTGGGCGGCGATTTCGCTGCGGTAGACGCGTTTGACCAAGCCCTCGATATTGCGGAACTCGGCCTCGGGAAAGCGCTCGTGCAGCCAGTCGGCCTGCTTCACGAAGTAGCGGGTCTGCCGCAGGGCTTCCACCGCGGCGGCGCGCGCTGTCTCCAGCGCCTTGCGGGCACGGTTGATCTCGGCGCTGGGCCACAGCTCGCAGTCCTTGGCGGCCAGCTCCTTCACGGCCACATCGACCACGCGCCCTGCCAGCTTCACGGCCTGATCGAGCTGGCGGCTGAGGTCGCGGCAGCGCTCGGCCAGCGGGTGCAGGGCCCAGCGCGCCGACTGCAGGCGGCTGTTGCTGCGCTGCCCGTCCTGGGTGGCTGACCATTCGCGTGTACGGTCCAGGACTTCCCAGCCCAGGCTCACGGCATCGTCTGCAACCAGGGCTTTGGAGCCTTCAAGCTCCACCCAGGCATCGTTCAGCGGATCCGCCTCGCGCGGCGCCCGCGCGAAGGGGGTCATGATCGCGATCAGCTTGGTCAGTGCCTGCTCGAACGCCTCAAGCGGCACGGCCATGGCGTGTGCATGCTGCAGCGAGGTGGCCAGGTAGGACTCGATCAGGGCGACAAACCGCTGCGACTGCCCGCGGTACAGCCAAACGATGGCGGCGAGGTTTTTCTGCTGCTCCGGGCTGAAGTCGTAGATCGCCCGGGTCACTTTGCGGTAGATGCCGCGCGCATCGAGCATCAGCATCTGATCGCGTCGTTCGTTGTCGCGCTCTTTGGCGCGATCGAAGAACCAGAGCTGGCAGGGCACGGTGCGGGTGTAGAAGAAGTTGCCGCGGATGTCGATCATCACGTCGACGGCGCCGGTCTCAACCAGCTTCTGCCGAACGATCGCCTCATCGCGCCCGGCGCTGGAGGCCTGTGAGGACATCACCACACCGGCGCGGCCGTTCTCGTTGAGGTAGCTGTAGAAGTACGACAGCCACAGGTAGTTGGCGTTGCTGACCTTCTTGGCCTTGTTCACTCCCGGCAGGCCAAAGGGCAGACGCGGGTCGTGCTTGACCTTCTCTGCGTCGACTTCGTCGACGTTGAAGGGCGGGTTGGCCATGACGAAGTCGCACTTGCCGAGCAGTTCGTGCGGGTCCTTGTAGTAGGTGATGGCTTCGTTGCCGGAGCGGATCTTGCCCTCCAGCCCGTGCACGGCGAGGTTGATCTGCGCCAGCTTGGCGGTGGTTTCGTTCTTCTCGTGGCCAAAGAAGGTCACCCGGTTCATGGTGTCTTCGCCAGCGTCCTCGATGAAGTGGCTGGACTGCACGAACATGCCGCCCGAGCCGCAGGCGGGGTCGAAGACGATGCCGTGATCGGGTTCAATCACATTGACCAGCGTCTGCACGATCGAGGGCGGCGTAAAGAACTCGCCGTTGTCGTGGGCGCCCTGCTTGGAGAACTCGGCAAGGAAATACTCGTAGATGCGGCCGAACACATCGCCGGATGCGGTACGCAGCGCCTCGGAGTCGAACAGCCGCAACATGCGCTCCAGGATGTCGTCATCGAAACGCGCGTAATCCTTCGGCAACTGGCCGGCGAGCGGCGGGAAGTGCTTCTCAACCTCTTCCATCGCGTGAGTGAGCGCCCCGCCCAGCTGGCCATCTTTCGGCATCGCCAACAGCGCATCGAAGCGTGCCACCTCAGGCAGGAACATGGCCCGACGGCGGAGAAAATCGGCATCGGCCAAGGGCCGCTCAGGCATTCGACCGGCGAGCTTGTCGGCCTGTATGGCTGCCAAGGCCTCGTAGTACCGATTGCTGGCGTGGCGCAGGAACAGCAGGCCCATGATGGGCATGAAGTATTCGTTCGATGCGAGGCCGGAGTTGGCGCGCAGGTCATCGGCGATCTTCCAGAGGTCGGCCTCGAACTGCTCAAGCCCGGCAAAGTGGTCGGCAATCATTTGTTGCGGGTCCTTGTTCCTTGGTGCGCTCGCAAGTCGCCGCTTGGGTGAGGTGCGAGGCCATGTGTTTGAGGCTTGTTGATTCTTCGATTGAGCCTGCCCACGCAGTCGGGCTACTGTCGACTCCATGTTGCCCCACGCCCCATACCGCTCGGCGCAATCAATCCTTCCGCCTTCATCTCGCGCAGCACCACTCGCACCATGTCACGGCTGACGCCCGGGCAGGCTTGTTCGATCTCCGAAATGGAGAAGGGCTGGGTGCGGCGCAGTACTTCAGCGCGTACGCGTTCGCCCTTGCTGCCCCGGCCACGCTCGATGGTGCCCACGCGCTGCTCGAACTCACCGTAGGCGCGCAGCAGAACGCCCCAGAAATAGTTGAGCCAGGGCGCGACCTCGTGCTGGGCCTGATGCCAACCCTGCGAGCTGGCTTCCAGGGTTTCGTAGTAGCTCTGCTTCGACTCCTCGATGACGCGCTCCAGGCTGATGAAGCGGCCAACCGCGTAGTCGAAGTGGTAGAGCAACTGCAGCGTCAGCAGACGACCGACTCGGCCATTGCCGTCGGGAAACGGATGAATGCACAGGAAGTCGAGCACCGCCAACGGCACCAGCACGAGCGGATCCGCCAGATGCTTGCCGAGGGCATAGTCATAATGGGCGACAAGGTCGGTCACCGCCATTGGCGTGAGGTGAGCGGCGACCGGCTTGAAGCGTATGCGCGAGCTGCCGTCCGGATGACGCTCGATGATGTCGTTGTCCGTGGACTTCCAGCGGCCACCCGGCTGCGGCAGGTAGCGATACAGCATGGTGTGGAGCTGCATCAGCACGCCAGCGGAAAACGGCATGTGGGTGGCGCTTTCGTGCACCAGCGACAGCGCATCGCGGTAGCCGGCGACTTCCTGTTCGGATCGGCTCTTGGGCTCGGCCTGCTTTAGCACCAGCGAACGCAGACGGCTGGGGGCGACCACAACGCCCTCGAGGCGGTTGGACGACTCGGTCGACTCGACGACCGCCACCTGCCGCAGGTCGGTCAGCACCTCGGGCGACTGCGCAACGAACAGCTGTTGTCGGCCGCGGCACTCGCCCAACGCCCGCAGCGTGGCCATTTGCAGGGTGTCAAAACGGAGGCACTGGAGGAACTCTGGCGTGAGGGAATGCATGGCTTGAGGCGGCGACGGAATGGGGTAATCCTAGCCTCAAAAGGGGTATTGAGGGGATGGACTACCCTCTTTAGCTCCGCGATTGCCTACTTCCGGGCTGGCAGCTTCTGACTGGGCAAACCTCACCGGAAGACGCAGCCAGTCGGCGCGGGGACCGTTCCGGGGACTTGCCCGACGGGAGGCGAAGGCACGCAAGGAGTGGGGCGCCTGCGCTGCCCTTCGATCCGCCCCACATCGCGCGATTCGCCCCTCTTCTCACGTGGGAACAGCAGGGAAGCCCTTGGTCCGGCTCGCGTTCGCTGCAACCCCCGACCACAAGGTCCGCCGCCGCAACGGGCGTTCAGCCCATCGCGGCGGCCGAACCTCAATGCTGCACGCCGCCCTCGCGTTGCACGTGACCGTGATCGAGCTCTTCAGGCGAGGCCTCGCGCACTTCGATGATCTCGATATCGAAGCTCAGCTGCTTGCCGGCCATCGGATGGTTCAGGTCGATGTCGACGACGCTCATGCCAACCTTCTGGATGGTGATCGGACGCGGGCCCTCGCGGGTCTGCATCATCACGGTCTGGCCGACTTTCAGTGGCATGTTCTTGAAGTGCTTCTTGGGCACGCGCTGGCTCAACTCGGGGCGATACGGGCCGTAACCCTCTTCCGGGCTGATCTCGGTCTGGATCTGTTCGCCGACCTCGCGGCCCGCCAGCGCGGCCTCGATGCCTTTGATCAGGCCGCCACGGCCGTACAGGACCGCCAGCGGCTCACCGACGGTGCGCGAGCTCTCGACTTCGCGGCCGGCTTCGGACACGGTGTAATGGAAACGGACAACACGGTTTTCTTCGACTTTCATGGGTGACTTCTTGGCTGGATGCGGAAGGGACGTAACGCGACAGGATAGCGGCGATGGCCGGCTTCGTCACGGCAGCCGGCGCGTGGCACTGCTGATCCTGATACTCGTGCTGGCCGCATGCGGCGGCGCACCGAAGCGGCCGCAACCGCCTACGGCAACGGATTCAGGATCTTCAGTTGCGGGTGCCGGGATGCCAAGCCACCTCGCCAACGAGGTGCTGTTTCTGGCGATTTCGCTGGTCGGTACGCCGTATCGATACGGCGGCAACACGCCGGATGCCGGCTTCGACTGCAGCGGCCTGATCGGCTACGTGTTCCGCGAGGCGGCCGCGCTGCGCCTGCCACGCACTACCGGCGAACTCGAGGCGCTGCGCGGATCAGACGTCGCCCGCCGCGCGCTGCGCTCGGGCGATCTGGTGTTCTTCGGCAGCCGCGGCCGGGTCAACCACGCCGGCATCTATGTCGGCGAGGGGCGCTTCGTGCACGCGCCGAGCAGCGGCGGCACGGTGCGCCTGGATGCCCTCGATGGCCACTACTGGCGCGATCATTTCCTCGGCGCCAAGCGACTGCTGTAGCGCCGAGCAGAAGCACGGCGCGCTGCCGGCGTGACCTGGGCGGCGATCTCCTGTAGCCTTGCCGACGCTCTGATGCGCCGTGTGCGCTCTCCCCAGGGCCTTGTCGTCGCGTAGTCCGGGTCTTCCATGGCCCTGTCGCCCGAGTGTCCAGGGTCCAGCCGCCGCTCTTCAAATGCGTCGGAGCTGACCGGCCGCGATATGCGCGCGCCGTGTCCATGGCGAATCCTCGCCACGCAACACCACCTGCAGCGCGGTTGTCGGGAGCGCTTGGGTCACCAGATGGAATCATTCATGTCTTTTGACAACCTCGGGCTGTCCAGCCCGCTGCTGCGCGCGTTGGCCGACCTTGGCTATACCTCCCCCACCGAAATCCAGCAGCTGGCGATCCCGCACGTGCTGCAGGGTCGCGATGTTCTCGCCGGCGCCCAGACTGGCACCGGCAAAACCGCCGCGTTCGCACTGCCGCTGCTGCAGCGTCTGGCGGCCGGCACCCCGGCAACCTCCAAGCGCCCGCGTGCGCTGGTGCTGACCCCCACCCGCGAACTGGCGGCCCAGGTGCATGAGAGCGTGCGCGACTACGGCAAGCATCTGCGCATCCGCTCGGCGACCGTGTTCGGCGGCGTCGGCATGGTGCCGCAGGTCGAAGCGCTGCGCCGCGGCGTTGACGTGCTGGTGGCCACGCCGGGCCGCCTGATCGATCACCTCGGCCAGGGCACGGTCGATCTGTCGCAGATCGAAGTGCTGATCCTCGACGAAGCGGACCGCATGCTCGACATGGGCTTCCTGCCGGCGATCAAGCGCATCCTGACCAAACTGCCGCACAAGCGTCAGACCCTGCTGTTCTCGGCTACGTTCGCCGAGCAGATCCGCGAGCTGGCCAAGCAGTTCCTGCACAACCCGGCCGAGATCCAGGTCGCCCCGCGCAACAGCACGGTGGAGATGATCGAGCACGTGGTCTACCCGGTCGACACCGCCAAGAAGCGCGATCTGCTGCTGCACGTGCTGAGCCTCGACAGCCGCCGCCAGACCCTGGTGTTCAGCCGCACCAAGCACGGCGCCGACCGCCTGGTGAAGCTGCTCGAAGCAGCCGGCATGAAGGCCGCTGCGATCCACGGCAACAAGAGCCAGGGCGCCCGTACCAAGGCGCTCAGCGATTTCAAGAACGGCCGCATCACCGCGCTGGTTGCCACCGATATCGCCGCCCGCGGCATCGACATCGACCAGCTGCCGACGGTGATCAACTTCGATCTGCCGATGGTCGCGGAAGACTATGTTCACCGGATCGGCCGCACCGGTCGCAACGGCAGCACCGGCCACGCGATCTCGTTGGTCTGTCACGAGGAAGCCGGCCAGCTGCGCGAGATCCAGAAGCTGATCGGGCGTGAGATCACCCAGGAAGTGATCGTCGGTTTCGAGCCGAATCAGCCCTTGAAGATGTGCGGCCCGATGCCGCGCCCGTCCGGCTCGCCGCGTCCGCAGCAGCGTCGCGCCGGCGGCGGTGGTCGTGGTCCTGCCAATGGCCGCAGCAACGGTGCCAGCGCCGGCGCTGGCAACAACCGCAGCGGTGCGGCGCAGCCGCGGCGCAGCCAGAACAGCGACCGCCGGGTCTGAGAGCCCGCTTAGTGCGGCCGGCACTCGCCCGCTGCACGCGTTGACTGCAATCGGCCGGGCCTCTCAGGCCCGGCCGATTGTCTGAACGCCAGTCGGCGCATCTGCTTGAACCCGCCGGCGCGCGCACCCATGCTCACGGAGTCGTTTGCCGGAGCTCGCCATGCCTCGTTTCCTGCCCGCCTTCATCCGTCGTCGCCTTGAGCGCCTGCGCTTTCCGCAGCTGGCCCTGCTGACCGTGCTGCTGTTCGTGGTCACCCTGGTGGTGCCCGACCCCCTGCCCTTCCTTGACGAGATCCTGCTCGGACTCGGCACCCTACTGCTGACAAGTTGGAAGCGCAGCCGCAGCGACAAGGCTAGCGGCCGGTCGCCTGCGCCACCTGCGCTGTCCGAGCGAACCGAACGCCGCTGACGGTCTCGATCCATGCGTCTGATCGACAGCCACTGCCATCTCGACGCGCCCGAGTTCGATGCCGATCGCGCGGCCGTGCTGGACGAGGCGCGCGCGGCCGGGGTGTGGGCCCAGGTCATTCCAGCGGTCAGCGCCGCCAGCTGGCCGGGCCTGCAGGCGCTATGCGCGCAGCACGCTGATCTGCATCCGGCCTATGGCCTGCATCCGGTGTTTCTACCCGAGCATCGACGCGAGCATCTGGACCAGCTGCAGGGCTGGGTTCAGCGCGAGCTGCCGGTGGCGGTCGGCGAGTTTGGTCTGGATTTCTTCATCGAGTCGCTCGATCCGGCCGAGCAGCAACACTATTTCGACGCACAACTGGAGATCGCCGCCACCGCCGGCCTGCCGGTGATCCTGCATGCACGGCGGGCGGTAGAGACTGTGTTGCTCGCGCTCAAGCGCTATCGCGGCCGGCTGCGCGGCGTCGTTCACAGCTATGCCGGCAGCAGCGAGCAGGCACAACAACTGTTTGACCTCGGATTCATGCTCGGCATCGGCGGGCCCGTCACCTACCCGCGCGCGCAGCGCCTGCGTGAACTGGTCAGTCGCATGCCAATCGAGTTCCTGCTGCTGGAATCCGACGCACCCGATCAGCCGCTGTCCGCCTGGCGCGGCCAGCGCAATCTCCCTGCGCGCATCGGCGAAGTGGCGGCCTGTGTCGCGGCCCTGCGCAATGTGGCGGTGGAAGAGATCGCCGATCGCACCTCTGCGAATGCAGACGCACTGTTTCGACTCGACTCACTGCTTCCCGCGAATCGCCCTTCGTTCGATTGAGTCCGGCGCCGCCGACAGTACGGACTATGCTCGCCCGGCCGCCGCCCAGGCGCTTGCGAACTCCGCGCGGCCGTCGAACAAGTGCTGGGGTTTCAAGCACGTAGGCGTGCGTGCCGCGATCCGCCACACCCCTCCGATCGCACTGCAACAAATCCGCAGTTCCAATCAGCTGACGGCAGCGCGACCCGATACGCTCGGGCTTCGTCCTGCAGAAAACCGTTGACAGCGATGTCAGTTTGCGGAAAGTTAGCGATCGGCGCACCAAGACGCCACTCCGCGCAGGCCGCGGGAACGACGAAACCGTGGGAGGGAAAACATGTTCACCAATAACCCGGCGGGCTGCCCCAGGCAGCTGTCGGCACGCCCCCGCGCGACCAGCGCTCTCGCCCTTGCGGCGTCGATGGTGGTGGCATGCATGCTCGCAGCGCATGCTTCGACGGTTCGCGCAGATGCTTCGGCCAACCCTGCGGCTTCGTCCCAGGTCAATCCCGAACAGTGGCCGCTTGGCCGCTCGCCGCTGCAGCGCGACCCTGCTATCGAGCGCCGGATCGCCAAGCTGCTGGCCGAGATGAGCGTCGAGGAAAAGGTTGGGCAATTGATCCAGGCCGACATCGGCAGCATCACTCCGGCCGACATCGCCCGCTATCCGCTGGGCTCGGTGCTGGCAGGCGGCAACTCGGCGCCCGGAGGCAAGCAGTACGCCACGGCGCAGGAATGGTTGGCGCTGGCGGATGCCTACCATCAAGCCTCGAAGTCCCGCGGCGGGGTCGCAATCCCGCTGCTGTTCGGCATAGATGCCGTGCATGGCCATAACAACGTCATTGGCGCGACCTTGTTTCCGCACAACATCGGCCTGGGCGCTGCCAACGATCCCGATCTGATCCGCCGCATCGCCCGCGTCACCGCCACTGAACTGCGCGTCACCGGGGCGGAATGGACGTTCGCCCCCACCCTGACGGTTCCCCAAGATGATCGCTGGGGCCGCACCTACGAGGGTTTTTCCGAGGACCCGGCGCGAGTGGCGAGTTACGCCGCCGCCGTGGTCGAGGGCCTGCAGGGTGTTCCCGGCAGTGCCGAATTCCTCGATGAGCACCACGTGTTGTCCTCCGCCAAGCACTTTGTGGGTGATGGCGGCACCTTGAATGGCCGCGATCAGGGCGACACCCGCACCAGCGAGGCCGTGCTGCGCGACATCCATGCCGCTGGCTACCCGCCTGCCGTTGCGGCGGGCGTGCAAAGCGTGATGGCCTCATTCTCGGGCTGGAACGGCGTCAAATTGCATGGGCATCGCGGCCTGCTGACCGATGTGCTGCGGGGACGCATGCAGTTCGACGGTTTCGTGGTCGGCGATTGGAACGGCCATGGCCAGGTGCCAGGCTGTACCAACGAACACTGCTCAGCTTCGATCGAAGCCGGCGTCGACATGTTCATGGCGCCCGATAGCTGGCGCGGCCTGTTCGACAACACCCTGCGCGACGTGCGCAGCAAGCGCCTCAGCCGGGCGCGCCTGGACGAGGCCGTGTTGAGGATTTTGCGGGTCAAGGCACGGCTTGGCCTGCTTGACGCCGATAGCCCGTCGGCGCGGGCTCTGGGCGGACGCTTCGAGCTGATCGGGCACGCCGATCATCGCGCGATCTCGCGTGAAGCGGTGCGTCGCTCTCTCGTGCTGTTGAAGAACAACAACGGCCTGCTGCCGCTCGACCCCAAGCAGCGCATCCTGATCGCCGGCGACGGCGCCAACGATGTCGCCAAGCAAAGCGGCGGTTGGACGCTGACCTGGCAGGGCACGGGCACCCAACCGTCCGACTTCCCCAATGCCGAAAGCATCTGGCAGGGCTTCCGCCAGCAGATCGAAGCGGCTGGCGGCACGACTGAACTGGCCATCGATGGCCGCTACAGCAGCCGCCCGGATGTCGCCGTGGTGGTGTTCGGCGAGGACCCGTATGCAGAGTTCGTCGGCGACATCGACACCCTCGCCTATCGCCCGGAGGATCCGCGCGACCTGCAGCTGCTGCAGCGCCTGCGCGCCGATGGCATCCCGGTGGTGGCGGTGTTCCTGTCAGGCCGGCCGCTGTGGGTGAACCGCGAGATCAATACCGCCAACGCCTTCGTCGCGGCGTGGCTGCCGGGCGGTGAAGGCGGCGGCATCGCCGACGTCCTGCTGCGCGATGCGAGCGGCGCGATCCAGCATGACTTCAGCGGCACCCTGTCGTTCTCGTGGCCACGCGACGCCACCCAGTTCGCGCTGAACGCCGGGGCCGAGGGCTACAACCCGCAGTTCGCGTTTGGCTACGGCCTGACCTATGCCGCTCCCGCCGAGCTGGCTGCGCTGTCCGAAGCATCCGGCTTGACCGCCTCATCCCATCGCGCAGGCCAGTGGTTCGCCCGCGGCAGCTTGAGCACCGGTGCGAGCCTGCAGGTGGCGGATGCCGGCGGCGTGCGTGCGGTGGCCGGCAATGCGCCGGTCAGCAGCCCGCGCAATGCGGTCAGCGGGCGCGCCATCGATCATCTGGCGCAGGAGGACGCGCGCCGCTTCAGTTGGGAGGGCGAGGGCCGGGTCGAGCTGAACGTCGCCGCGCCGGTGGACCTTGAACGCGAAACCAACGGCGATGTGCTGCTGGTGCTGTCGCTGCGGGTGGACTCGGCCGGCGCGATGGCCATCGGCATGCGTTGCGGCGAGAGCTGCCTGGGCAGCGTCGATGCCAGCGACACTCTGGAGGACATCAGCATCGGCAGCTGGACCCGTCTGGCGGTGCCGCTGAAGTGCCTGCGGACGGCCGGTGCCGATGTCACCCGGATCAGCGCACCGCTGGTGGTCGATGGCGGTGCGGGCCTGGGCCTGTCGATCGCCCGTGTTGAGCTCGGCACCGACGCCGAGCACAGGATCGGATGCGGCGCAGCCGCCAACTGAACACCTGAGCACACCCGCGCCAGGCGGCAAGCGGACGCGAGTCGAGTCAGGGCACTACGGATCGCGAGATCCATGCAAGGCAGGGCTCTCCCACCGCCCGGTTGGGGGATGTAGAGGCTTCAATGCGGCGCCACTCAAACAATCAAAGGCGTCTGGAGGGGTACACGATGCGCACCACACAACGACACTCGAACTTCCGTATGCAGCGCAATCTGTTGGCATTGGCCACAGCACTGGCGCTGTCGGCGCCAGCGATGGCTCAGACCGCACAGAACACGAGCCAGGACGACAGCGAAGACGCCAAGAAGCTGGACACCATCACGGTCACCGTTGATCGGCGCGAGCAGGACCTGCAGAAGTACGCAGGTACCGCGCAGGCGCTCAGCCAGGATGATCTGCGCGGCCTGGGCATCAATAACGAGCTGCGCAATCTGCAGGTCGCCGTGCCGGGCATGAGCATCGCCAACCAGGAAGGCAACGTCGAGATCTTCATCCGCGGCGTTGGCTCGTCCAACAACACCGAACTCGGCGATCCGGGCGCAGCGCCGCACATCAATGGAACCTACATCCCGCGTCCGCGCGGCCTGGGCGCGATGTTCTACGACCTCGAGCGTGTCGAAGTAAACAAGGGCCCGCAGGGCACTCTGCGCGGACGCAATGCGCTGGCGGGCACGCTGAACATCGTCACCGCGAAGCCCGTGCTTGGCGAGACCAATGGCTTCGTGCTCGGTGAAGTTGGCAGCCGCGACGCCGTCACCGGGGAGTTCGGCTACAACCTGCCGATCGGCTCCACCATGGCGCTGCGTATCGCCGGCTATCACGTCGAGAAGGACACCTCGTTCAAGAACGTCGGCGATCAGCGCCTGCGCCCCGCGGGCTATCAGAACGAAGACGCCGGTCGCCTGTCGTTCCTGTGGGAGCCGAGCGACGTCATGAGCGTGTTCCTGATGGCTGACTACGGCCAGGAAGGCGGCACCGGCTATCCGGGCGCCAACATCTACGGCGCCGCGCGAGAGGGTTTTGATCCGGATGATATCGACCTGCGTGAAGTCGTCTACTTCGGCGCCCAGGGCGCGGTCGACTCGACCAACAAAGGCTTCATGGGCAAGATCACCTACGACTTCGACGGGGTGAACCTCGAATACAACGCCAGCTACCGCGACGTTGACTACACCCAGACCAATGCCAACAGTGCCGGCATCACCTGGCCGGGCCGCAATCTGCAGCAGCGTCCGCCAGGCAGCAGTGACGGCTCGCGCCCCGACTATGACCTGTTCTCGGGCAACTACTGGGAAACCCTGTCGAAGGCGCGCACCCACGAGCTGCTGCTGTCGTCATCGGACGAATCGCGCTTCCGCTGGACGGTAGGCGGCTTCAGTTTCGACGAGGACCAGCAGGTCGGCCTGTTCTCGCTGGCTGACAAGGGCGTGTTCTATTCCGGCACCGAGTTCACGATGCCGGACGTGCGCAGCGATTCGTGGGCGATGTTTGGTGACGGAACGTTTGATGTCAGCGACACCTTCCGTCTTAAGGGCGGCCTGCGCTACACCGACGAATCCAAGTACCGCTACGGCATCGGTGGCAACTGGACCATCGGCCTCGGCGCCGCAGACGGCTGTTGCTTCTCGGTGCGCTTGGGCACGCCGGGCTTCCTGCCTGCGCTCACCCGACGTCCGAACTTCGACGTCACCAGCATCACCACCAACGCCGAGCGCGCGCGCTTTCTGCTGCAGGGCATCCTCGCGGGCGGCGTCAACGACACCATCTTCCAGCAGATCGGCCCGATCGCCAGCGGCACCAATCCGAATGGCGGCTGCGTCGATCGTCCCGACACCGGCGGCGGGAGTCTCTCGTGCACGCCTTCGGGCTCGCACCCGTGGATCGCACTCTCCATCCCGGCCCAGCAGCAAGGCAGCAGCGCCTTCAACTTCACCGACTGGCGTTTCGGCTTCGAGAAGGACCTGAGCGCTGATCACCTGCTCTACGGCACGATTTCTACCGGCCACAAAGCCGGCGGTTTCAACGACAGCTTCGATATCAATGTGATCCCGGAAACCTACGAACCGGAATCGATCACTGCGTACGAGCTGGGCTCCAAGCAGAGCTTCGAGTTCCTGGGTCGCTGGTCGACGTTCAATGTCGCCGGTTTCTACTACGACTATCGCGACCAGGTGTTCCAGGATCTGACCGCGATCGCCTTCAATCCGGAGACCGGCGAAGCCACCGGCTTTGCTCTGGTCAACCGCAATGTCGGCAAATCGAAGATCATGGGTCTCGAAGCCGAGAGCATGCTCAGCCTGAGCCGCGATGTGACCCTGACGATCAACGCGCTGCTGCTCGACACCGAGATCAAGCAGGGCGTGGTGGCCGATGTGCGCAGCATCGATTTCGGCCTGGGCGGTATCACCTCGCAGATCAACCTGGCCGGCAATGAACTGCCGCTCTCATCGAAGCTGACCCTGAACGCGCGCCTGCAGCACGTGTTCGACCTCGGCAACGGCAGCTTCGACTGGCAGGTGCTGGCGAGCTATCGCTCGGCCTACTACCTGACCCAGTTCAACAACCGGGACGTGGCGTTCGTTTCCAACACCGCAGGCACGGTATCGCGGGTTGAATCGGCCGCGGTTGCGGGTTTCCCCGACCGGCAGAGCGCGTACACCACCATCAATGCCGGCATCGGCTATACCCCGTTCGGCAGCAACTGGCGCTTCGAGGCCTACGGCTCGAACCTGCTCGGGGACGATGTGTCGCAAAAGGCTCTGGTCGGTTCGCAGCTGAACATCCGTTTCCTGAATGACCCGCGCACCTTCGGCGTTCGCGTGCGTTACCAGTTCTGAGGCGCGTCAGCGGCGCGGCCCTCTCCCCGGGGCCGCGTCGCTCTTTTTGCTCCCGCGTCCTGCCACACCATCTGTTGTCGCCCAAGGTCCATCCGTCGAGCGAGGAGCCCGCATGTTCACGCTTTCCCAGCTCGATCTCGCTGTCGTGCTCGTTTACGTCCTGCTGCTGATCGGAGTCGCGACCTGGATCTCTCGCTCGGAGAAGGGCCATGATCGTAATGCTGACGACTACTTTCTGGCCGGGCGCACCCTGCCCTGGTGGGCGGTCGGCGCATCGCTGATCGCCGCCAATATTTCAGCCGAACAAATCATCGGCATGTCCGGCTCCGGCTATGCCATGGGCCTGGCGATTGCCAGCTACGAGTGGATGGCCGCCATCACCCTGGTGCTGGTTGGCAAGTACATCCTGCCGGTGCTGTTGAAGTCCGGCGTTTACACCATGCCGCAGTTTCTGGAGCAGCGCTTCGACCGCAGCGTCAAGACGGTGATGGCGGTGTTCTGGCTCGGTGTCTACGTATTCGTGAATCTCACCGCGGTGCTGTGGCTGGGCGCGCTGGCGATCCAGTCGATGACCGGTCTCGACATGAATCTGGGCCTGCTGTCACTCGCCGCGTTCGCGCTGGCCTATTCGCTCTATGGCGGCATGCGCGCGGTGGCGATGACCGACATCATCCAGGTGGTCGTTCTGGTCGCTGGCGGGCTGGTGATCGCCTGGATCAGCCTCGATCTGGTCGCCGATGGCGCCGGTCCGATCAAGGGCTTCGCCATGCTGCTGGACGCCATGCCGGAGAAGTTCGACATGATTCTGTCCAGCGACAATCCCGAGTACAAGAACCTGCCTGGGTTGGGCGTTCTGCTCGGCGGCATGTGGGTGATGAACCTGTCGTACTGGGGCTTCAACCAGTACATCATCCAGCGCGCGCTCGGCGCCAAGAGCCTGCAGGAGGCGCAGAAGGGCATCCTGTTCGCGGCTGGCTTGAAGCTGCTGATGCCCTTGATCATCGTCGTCCCCGGCATTGCCGCGGTGATGCTGGCGCCCGATCTGACCAAACCCGATCAGGCCTATCCGGAAATGATGAAGCTTGCCCCTTCGGGTCTGCGTGGTCTCATCTTCGCGGGATTGATTGCGGCGATCGTGTCGTCGCTGGGTTCGATGATGAACTCGGTCGCCACCATCTTCACCATGGATCTGTACAAGCCCCTCCGGCCGGATTCGACTCAGACGCAGCTGGTTACGATGGGTCGCGTAGTCGGCACTGCTTCACTGGTGATCGCGGTGCTGTGCGCACGGCCGCTGCTGGGCAATTTCGATCAGGCCTTCCAGTACATCCAGGAGTTCACCGGCTTCTTCACTCCGGGCATCTGCGCCATCTTCCTGCTCGGCGTGTTCGTCAAACGCACGACTTCATTGGGTGCACTCACCGCCGCCCTCGGCTCGTTCGTGCTTTCAGTGCTGCTGCGATGGGGGCTGCCGGACATGCCGTTCATGGACCGGGTCGGCTATGTGTTCCTGCTGTGCTGCGCGCTGGCCCTGCTGGTGTCCTGGCTGCAGGGCTGGAAGCCGCAGGCGAAGGCGATGGATCTGGCCAACGTGAACTTCACCTCCAGCACCGGCTTCAACATCGGCGCCGCTGCCGTCACCGTCTTCCTGATCGCCGTCTATGCACTGTTCTGGTAATCGGATCGCGACCGCCGAAGCGGCTGCCGAGGCCTCAACGGCGCGCGCCGCTGCGGGCCTTGGGAACTGCGCCGGTGGACTGGCGCAGACACAGCCCATAGGGAATGCGACGCATGCTGGCGCTGCGCGGATCGCGCATCAGCTTGAGCAGCTCGGTGGCGGCGATCGAGCCCATCTCGCGGGCAGGCTGACGGACGGTCGTCAGCGCAGGAAAGATCTGGTGCGCGATCGGAATGTCATCGAAGCCGCAGACCGACAGATCGCCCGGCACCGACAGCCCGCGCTCATGGGCGATGCGCACCACGCCAGCGGCCATGTCGTCGTTGGCAGCGAAGATCGCGGTCGGCGGTTCGGCCAGGTCCAGCAGCTGGCGCGCCGCCCGCAGGCCGGAGTCGAAGGAGAACTCGCCCTGCACCAGCAGATCGGGGTCGAGCTCGATGCCAGCGCGTTTGAGCGCATCGCGGTAACCGTCAACGCGCCAGCGCGAAGCCCCATGGGCGGCATGGCCGCGGATATGGGCGATACGCTGGTGGCCGAGATCGATCAGATGCCCAACCATGTCGCGCGCCGCCTGGCGCTCATCGATGGTGACCCCGACGCAGGTGTTCGGGCGCTTCGGCGAGATGCACGAGAACGGCAGCCCCTGCTCGGCCAGGCGCGCAAGCAGGGCCTCGCTGTCGGTCAGCGGCGGGGTCAGGATCAAGCCGCCCGGACGCGACTGCGCCAGCATCGCGTCGAGTTCCTGGACCAGATCGCTGCGGTCGAAAGCCAAGGGACACAGCAGCGTGTGGTAGTGCTGCGCCTGGCAGGTGTCGAGCACGCCGCTGATGATCTCCATCAAGTAGCTGTCGGACGGATTGTCGTACAGCAGAGCGATCAGATACGAGCGGCTGGCGGCCAAGCTGCGCGCCGACGGGTCGGGCCGGAACTTCAGCGCTTCGATGACCGCGGTCACCCGGTCACGGGTCTGGGCGCGCACGTTGGGCTCGCTGTTGATCACCCGCGACACCGTTTTGGGCGAAACCCCGGCAGCCTTGGCCACGTCGTCAATGGTCACCCGCATCCTGAACTCCCTGAATTTGCACACACCGTGTGCTGCCAAGCTGACAGCGATATCAGCCTGAGAGCATACCTGCGCCAGCGCTTCCGCGTCCTGGCATGGAGCCACCGCACATGAGTCTGTTGTTGGAACCGCAAACGAGCACCCACCCCGCGACCGCCCTGCACTGCCTGGTGGCCGACATCGGCGGCACCAATGCGCGCTTCGCCACCGCCAGGCTGCACGACGGCGCCCGGGTCGATCTGGAAGCCCGTCGCACCTTGAAGGTCGACCGCCATGACGGCATGGAAGAAGCGCTCGGCTGCTATTTCCAAGACACCGGGCAGACGGTGCCTGAGCATGCGGTGTTGGCCGTGGCTGGGGCCGTACTGGATGACCAGGTGATCCTGACCAACAGCGGCTGGAGCTTCTCGATCGAGCGTCTGAAGCATCAGCTGGGCTTTCGCCAGCTGCGCGTGGTCAACGATTTCGCCGCGGTGGCCTGGGCGGTGCCGGGGCTGACCGAGGCCGATGTGATGCCGATCGGGCGCGCCCCGGGCGCGGCCTTCGACCGTGCCGCCGTGCAAGTGGTACTGGGGCCGGGCACGGGCCTCGGCGCCGCCGCGATCCGCCGCGACGCGCGCAGCATCGCGGTGCTCGAAACCGAAGGCGGCCACGCCAGCTTCGCACCGCACGACGAGCGCGAGATCTTCATCCTGCGCTTCCTGCAGAAACGCTACGGCCGCGTTTCCTATGAGCGCCTGTTGTGCGGCGAAGGTCTGGTCAATCTGCATGCGGCCTGCGTGATGATGGCGCGCGGCGGCGGCACCAGTGCGCCCGACTCCGCCAGCGTGGTCGCCGCGGCGCGCGCCGGCGATCCGGACGCGCGCAGTGCGATCGATCTGTTCTGCAGCATTCTCGGGCGCTTCGCCGGTGACGCGGTGCTGATGTATGGCGGCTGGGGTGGCGTCTACTTGGCTGGCGGCATGCTCGAACATGTGCTCGACGCGCGCGGCGAAGAACTGTTCCGCGGCGCGTTCGTCGACAAAGGGCGTTTTACTCCACTGCTGACCCGCACACCGACCTTCCGCATCGGCAATCCGGATGTCGGCACCCTGGGCGCCGCACGCATCGGGCTGCTGGGTTGAGGGCGTCACCGTGTATCCGACCCGAGCGGCGGACCTGCTCTGCGCTTGCAACCGCGCTGCTGCTCCTGTACGCAGGCGTGGCGGCCGCGGAGGTCGATCCCGGCTACCGCGCGCCGCGCGCCGAGCACGCCCCACGCATCGATGGCGATGACAGCGACACTGCCTGGCAGGTTGCACCCTGGCGCAGCCTGACCCACACCCTGGTCGGCAGCCCGCCGACCCGCGGTGCTGACTTCAGCGGCCACTACAAACTGGTCTGGACCCGCGACGCCCTTTTCCTGCTGGCCGAGATTCACGACGACATCCTGATCGATGGCCACGCCGACCCGTTGCAGGGCTACTGGGCCGACGATGCGCTGGAAGTGCTGATCGACGAAGACGCCAGCGGCGGCAATCATCAGTTCAACGACAGCGCGTTCGCCTACCACATCGCGCTCGACAATCAGGTCGTCGATATCCGCGGCAATGCAGACGGCAGCGATGGCAAGGCCGCGCTGTACAACGATCACCTGCAGTCGGTGTGGAAGCGCTCGGCGCAGGCGCCGTATCCGCTGGTCTGGGAGCTGCGTATCGACGTCTATCCCGATCCGTCCAAGGGCGGGACGGATCGCCCGCGCCGGCTGCGCGCTGGCGAGGTGCTGGGCTTCGCGCTGGCCTGGTGTGATAGCGATACGCCCGGTGACCGCACGCGGATGATGACCGATGTCGACGTGGCAGCCGTCGATGGCGACCGCAACCGGCTGTACACCGATGCCGGCAGCTTCGGCCGGCTGGAGCTGTTGCCATGAGCACAGCTCCGCAGCGCCGCGCCGCATGAGCGCCGACAGCGCTGATCGCCTGGCGACGCTGCGCTGGCGCGAGCGTCTGGGCTTCGGCGTCGGCGATCTCGGCTTCAATCTGTACTGGACCACGATCGCCTCGTTTCTGGCGGCGTTCTACACCGATGTCTTCGGCATTTCAGCGGCGGCCGCCGGCACCCTGCTGTTCACCACCAAACTCATCGACGCCATCACCGATCCGGTGATGGGCGCGATCGCCGACCGCACCCGCACCCGCTGGGGCCAGTTCCGCCCCTGGCTGCTGATCGGGGCCGTACCGCTGGCGGGCGCCGGCGTGCTGACCTTCACTACACCCGACCTCGACGACAGCGGCAAGCTGATCTGGGCCTACGCTACGTTCAGCCTGATGATGCTGGCCTACACCGTGCTCAGCACGCCCTACTCCGCCCTGTGCGGGGTAATGAGTGCGCGCAGTGAAGAACGTACGGCGCTGAACAGCCTGCGCTTCCTGTTCGCGTTCACCGGCGGCGCCCTGGTCAACAAATTCACCCTGCCGCTGGTGGCGTGGTTCGGCGAGGGCGATGCCGCCCGCGGCCGGCAGCTGACCATGCTGCTGTACGGCGTGGTGGCCGGCGTGATCTTCGTGATCACCTTTGCCAGCACCCGCGAGCGCATCGCGCCGCCGCCACAGCAGCAGCGCACCTCGCCGCTGGCGGATCTTCGCGACCTGCTGGGCAATCGGCCGTGGCTGATCCTGTTCGGGCTGGCCATGCTGATCATGATGACGATCACCCTGCGCGCGGGCTCGGCCTACTACTTCTTCACCTACTATCTGCAGCGCCCGGATCTGCTGCCGAACTATCTGCTGGCGCAGATGCTCGCCTACGCCGCGGGCGCAGCACTCGCACCGCTGCTGATCCGCCTGCTCGACAAAGCGCGCCTGCTGGTGCTGCTGATGCTGATCGTCAGCGCGCTGTCGATCGCGTTCTACTTCGTCGGCCGCGACGACATCGCGCTGATCTTTGCGCTCAATATCCTGATCAGCCTTGCGCTCGGTCCGAAGTCGCCCTTGACCTGGTCGATGTATGCTGACACCGCTGACTACAACGAGTGGCGCAATCGCCGGCGCGCCACCGCGATGACGTTTGCTGCGGCGACTTTCGCGCAGAAGCTCGGCGGCTCGCTGGGCTCGGCGGCCCTGCTGTGGGTACTGGCGGCGATCGGCTACGCCGCCAATCAGGCCCAGACCGGCGCCTCCGCGGCCGGCATCCACGCGCTGCAAACCTGGGTACCCGGCGTGTTCGCGCTGGCCGCCGCGCTGCTGGCAATGGCCTATCGCCTGAGCGGGCCGGAGCTGGTGCGCATCCAGCGCGATCTGGCCGCGCGCGGCAGCGACTCCTGACGCCCATCCCAACATCCGAACTCCGGTTTCCCATGGATCTGATCCGCCAGCACGGCGCCGCTGTCGAACTGAACTGCCCGCGCTCGATGCCGCGCGCCTCGACCTTCCTGTGGAACCGCGCGCTGTTTCTGCAGCTGAACTGTCGCGGCTACGCCAGCGCCCTGCATCTGCAGCCCGAGCCGGGCAAGTACGCCTACGCGCCGACGCTTGAGGCCAAGAGCTTTCTGCAGCCCGAACAGCCGCACTACGCGCACCATCCTGGGCGCTTCGTGTACATCAAGGATGAAGACAGCGGCGCCGTGTTCTCGCTGCCCTACGAGCCGACCCGCGTGCGAACCGACAGCTTCTGCTTTCGCGCCGAACCCGATCAGGCCAGCTGGCTGATCGAGCATCTCGGCCTCGCGCTGAGCTGGTCGGTGTCGCTGCCGGTCGAGGACGCCGTCGAGCTGTGGCAGCTGCGCATCGACAACCGCAGCGGCCAGCGGCGCCGGCTCAGCGTGTACCTGTACTTCCCGATCGGCTACATGAGCTGGATGAACCAGTCGGCACGCTACGAGCCCGTACTCGGCGGCATCGTCGCGCGCTGCATCACCGGCTATCAGAAGCTCGAAGACTACGCACAGATCCGCCGCCTGAAGGATCACAGCTATCTGCTGCACGACACCGCGCCGCAGTCCTGGGAATGCCGGCAAGAAGCGTTCGAGGGCGAAGGCGGGCTGATATCTCCGGACGGCGTGCGCGCCGCTCAGCTGCAGAACGGCGAAGCGCTGTACCAAACCCCCGCCGCCTGCCTGCACTACCGGCTGGAGTTGGGCGATGACGACACTCGCGAGCTGAGATTCGCTTTCGGCCCAGCGCTGAACCACAGCGAGATCAAAGCGGTGCGGGAACGCTATCTCGTCCCGCAGGGATTCGAGCAGGCGCGCGCCGGCTACCGCGACTTTCTGGCGCCGGCTCTTGATGCCGTGCAGATCAACACGCCGGACTACGGCCTGGATGCCTTCGCCAACAGCTGGCTCAATCGCCAGGCCTTTTACCTCGGCCACGCCAACCGCTTCACCACCGATCCGCAGACCCGCAACTATCTACAGGATGCGATGGGCGTCGCTTACCTGCAGCCCGCGCTTGCCCGCGCCGCCCTGCTGCGTTGCCTGTCTCAACAGGAACCCGACGGCGCCCTGCCCGACGGCATCCTGCTGCATGCCGAGGCGCAGCTGAAATACATCAACCAGATTCCGCACACCGACCACGGCGTATGGCTGCCGCTGAGCCTGCAGGTGTATCTGGATGAGAGCGGCGACTACGGCCTGCTGCAGGTGCCGGTGACCGACCGCCACGGCAGCACCCGCACGGTGTCCGAACGCGTGCTGGCTGCGCTGCGCTGGCTGCTCGACAACCGCGATGCGCGCGGCCTGAGCTACATGGGCCAGGGCGACTGGTGCGACCCGATGAACATGGTCGGCCACCTGGGCCGCGGCGTCTCCGGCTGGCTGTCGATCGCCACCGTCTACGCGCTGCGCAGCTGGGCGCAGGTGTGTCTGCAGCACGGCCAAGCCGACACCGCCGCCGAGCTGAAAACCGCCGCGGCCGAGCTCGACCGTTGCGTGCAGGAACATCTATGGGATGGCGACTGGTTCGCCCGCGGCATCACCGATCATGGCCGCCGCTTCGGCGTGCGCGCGGATGACGAAGGGCGGATCTTTCTGAACCCACAGAGCTTCGCGATCCTCGCCGGCATCGCCACGCCGGAGCAGCAGCAGCGCATGCATGCGGCGATCGCGCAGCAGCTGCAGTCGCCGTTCGGGCTGGCGCTGTGCGAGCCGCCCTACACCCGCATGCACGAGGACATCGGCCGGGTCACTCAGAAGTTTCCGGGCGCGGCCGAGAACGGTTCGATATACAACCACGCGGGCGCTTTCTACATCCATGCGCTGTATGCCAGCGGCGAAGGTGAGCGCGCCTTCGCGCTGCTACGGCAGATGATTCCCGGCCCGGACCCAGCCGACTATCTGCAGCGCGGCCAGCTGCCGACTTTTCTGCCGAACTACTATCGCGGCGCGCATCGTCTGCATTCGCAGACCGCCGGACGCTCCAGTCAGCTCGCCAACACCGGCACCGCCGGCTGGATCCAGCGCGCGCTGATCGAAGGCCTGTTCGGGCTGCGCGGCTGCCGCGACGGCCTGATGATCCAGCCGCAGCTGCCGCTGTGCTGGCCCACCGCGCACCTGCGCCGCAGGTTTCGCGGCGCCGAGTTCGACATCCACTACAGCCGCGGCGGCAGCGAGCTGCAGCTGTCGTTGGACGGGCAAAATCTGGCAACGCCCTTGATTCGCGCGATCGAGCCGGGGCGTCGTTACTCGGTGTACGTGCAGGTGCCGTCGGCGTGAATCAGCAAACGCCACTTCAGCCTCCGCAGCTGGTGATCTGCATGGGCGTCAGCGGCAGCGGCAAGAGCACACTGGCCGCGGCTTTGGGGGCGCGTCTGGGCTGGCCGATGCTGGAGGCCGACGATTTTCACAGCGCCGCCCATCGCGCCCAAATGGCCGCCGGCCGGCCGCTGGACGACAGCCAGCGCGAACCTTGGATCGCCTCGATCTGCCTCGCCCTGCATACCCGACGCAGCAGCTGCGTGCTGGCCTACAGCGGCCTGCGCGCACAGCACCGACAGCGCTTTCGCGAGCTCGGCTATCGCTGCACCTTCCTGCTGCTCGAACTCGGCCGCGACAGCCTGCGCCAGCGCCTGCTGCAACGCCGCGGCCATTACATGCCGGCGACTCTGCTGGACAGCCAGTTCGATGCCCTGCAGCTGCCGGTCAACGAGGCCGATGTAGTTCGGCTGGATGGCAACCTCGCGCCGGATGAACTGCTGCTGCGCGCGCTGGTTGAGATCGAAGCCGTCGCGACGTAGGGGGCGCCGCAATCGATCGCGCGTACACGCAGAAGTGACGCGCTTGGACAGTGCGTCGACCCAGCGGTCGAGATGAGCTCAGCCGCTGACCTTCTGCGGCTGCAGCAGGTTCTTCAGGATCCGCCCGACCGCCGCAAACGCGAAACTCGCGGTGACGTGCGTGGCCGCGCCCAGTCCGCCATTGCCGCAGTCCAGGCCCATGCTGCCCTCGCCGGCCGGGCGCAGTCCGCAGACGCTGCCGTCGGCCTGCGGGTAGCGCACGTTCTCGCGCGAGAACACGGCTGCGACGCCGAAGTAGCGGTCGGGGTTCTTCGGAAATCCAAAGTCGCGCCGCAGCTGCTTGCGCACCAGGGCGAGCATGGCGTCGAGTTCGGTGCGCGAGAGGTCGCGCACTTCGATCAAGGTCGGATCAGCGCGGCCACCGGCCGAACCGCTGACCACGAGCGGGATCTTGCGGCGCCGGCAGAACGCGATCATCTCGATCTTGACCTTCAGCGCATCGCAGGCGTCCAGCACGTAGTCGTAGCCGCCGAGCAGAAGCGGGTCGAGGGTCGCGGTGGTCAGGAACTGCGCCAGCGTGATGACTTCGATCTGCGGGTGGATGCGCTTCAATCGCTCGGCCAGCACTTCGACCTTCAGCCGTCCGAACTCGCCGTCCAGCGCGTGCAGCTGGCGATTGACGTTGCTGACGCAGATGTCGTCGGCATCGATCAGGGTCAGTCGGCCGATGCCGCTGCGTGCCAGCGCTTCGGCTGCCCATGAGCCCACACCGCCGACACCGACGATGCACACATGCGCCCGCGCCAGCCGCTCGACGCTGCCGGCCCCGTACAGGCGATCGATTCCGGCGAAGCGGGCGTGGTCGACGGTCATCGGCGTGTCGTAAGTAAGGGCAAGGCGGGGGCGGATGATACGAAGCCTGCGCCCGACCTGCACGGCGGCGCGACGGTGCTCGCGTATCCTCTGCCCCCTTCGTCTGCCAGTGCCTTGCCCATGCGCGCCCTGCTTCTGCTTGTCGTCGGTCTGCTGATCGGCTCGCTGTTGACCGCCACCGCCCTCAACCTGCTCAGCATGGGCAAGGGGCCGCGCGCGCATGCGGCGATGATGGTGACCCTGCAGTACCAGTTGGGCGGCGCGCGCGAGGCGGTTGAAACTGGCTGCAAGGAAGGCACCGGCGCGCGCCAGCTGCTGGTGATGCGCACGCTGGCCGATGACCTCGAACCGCTGTTCATCGAGCGCGGCTACGACGCCGAGCTGTTCGCGCGCCACAGTCAGCAGTTCCGCGCCCGGCTCGATACCGCGATGGCGCTGGACGACAGCGTCAGCTGCAGCGTGCGCCAGGCCGAGATCGGCAAGGTCCGCGACACTTGTCAGGCCTGCCATCGCGACTTCGGCCGTGGCTGATCACGCCGTGCTGACGGCGGTGTCCGCGGCCTGAACGGGTACACGGCGGGCTCGGCCCACGTTCAGGCGCAGCGCGGCATGGTCGGCGCCACGGTAGTCACGCCAGATTGCTGACGAGGAGGTTCCCGATGTCGTTTCGCCTGATTTCTCTTGCGCTGCTCACCCTGCTGCTGTCGGCCTGCGTCTCCGGCGGCAGCCGCAACTACGGCCCCAGCGACGGCTACGCCCGCTGCTACGACTGCGGCCAGGTCGAGCGCGTGGATCGCGTTTACGGTGAGCGTGAGTCGACGGGTGGCGGTGCCATCCTCGGCGGCATCATCGGTGGTGTGCTGGGCAACCAGGTCGGCGGCGGCTCCGGCCGCAAGGTCGCCACGGTGGCCGGTGCCATCGCCGGCGGCATCGCCGGTAACGAGCTGGAGAAGGATTCGCGCGCTGCGCCGCGCTACGAGCTGTTTGTTCGGATGGACGACGGCCGGCGCCTGGTGGTCACTCAGCAGGACTTGAACGGCATCCGAGAGGGCAGCTACGTGCGTGTCAACGGCGGCCGGGCCCGTCTGCTGTAAGCGAACGCGATAGACAACGCGCAACAACGGCCGCAGCCTCGCTGCGGCCGTTTTCGTTCGGGCGCCATGTGTTCTCAAGGGCTTGCAAATCAAGTATCGCCGGCTACAGTGCCTGAATGCCGCGACCCACCTTCCGGGACTGCGCGGCGCCTTTGTGCTCACGCGGGGTTTATGAAGTGTTCGCCAGCCAAACTCTCGCTCGCTTGGGCGCATTCTTCCGCCGTCGCGTCACGCTTCGATGAGTGCGAGTTCCGCGCTGGACACCCGCGTCGAGGTTGAAACGCCCGAGGGCATCCACCTGCATCTGCTGCCGGCTGGCGTGGTTCCGCGCGCACTGGCTTGGGCGATCGATGCCGGCATCCGGCTGATGCTGGTCTGGCTGTGCGTGATCCCCTTGGCCTTCATGGGCGACAGCGGCCATGGCATCTACCTGATCGTTGTGTTCAGCCTGATGTGGCTGTACCCGGTGCTGTTCGAAGTGATGTGGCAGGGCCAGACCCCGGGCAAGAAGGCGCTGAGCCTGCGCGTTGTCCACGCCGATGGCACCGCGGTTGGCTGGGTCGCCTCGGCCACCCGCAATCTGTTGCGCACCGTCGACATGCTGCCGCTGGGCTACGCGCTCGGCATCGTCACCGGCCTGTTCGATGGCCGCGGCCGTCGCCTCGGCGATATGGCCGCCGGCACCCTGGTGGTGCACAGCCGCGGTCTGGAGCCGCCGCCGCTGCCGTCCGGTGCCGCCGCGGTGAACCCACCGCCCGGCTTGCTGCGCCCGGACCGCGAGGCCCTGCTCGCCTTCGCCGAGCGGCATCGTCAGCTCAGCGAGGAACGCCAGATCGAACTGGCCCAGCTGCTGCAGCCACTGACGCAGGCGCAGGGCGCCGCGGGCGTGCAGCAGGTGCTGGGCATGTCGACCAGCCTGATCGGCCAGCGCGGAGAACGCGCATGAAGCAGGCCGACTTCGAACGCCGCCACCTTGCCGAATGGACGCGACTGTCCGCTTGGCTGGATGCACCGCGCCAGCCGCGCGCCGCGGCCACGCCGCCGCCGCGCAGGGCGGACATCGATGCGAGTGAGGCTGCAGTTCTGGCTGATATCGATTTCCCCGCGGCTTACCGGCGCCTGTGCCAGCAGCTGGCGCTGGCCGAGCGGCGCAGCTACAGCGTGGCCCTGGTCGAGCGCCTGCGCCGGCTGGCGGAGCGCGGCCACTTGGTGATGTACCGGCCGCCGCGCGCGCGTTGGCTGCGCATCGTCGACTTCTTTGCCCGTGAGTTTCCGCAGCGGGTGCGCGGCCAGCCGGGGACCATGAGCGTGGCCGCCCTGCTGTTCTTCCTGCCGCTGTTCGGCTGCATGCTGCTGCTGCAGTACAAACCCGAACTCTCAGCCCTGGTGATCGCCCCCGCCCAGCTGGCCGAAATGGAGGCGATGTACGACCCCGCCGCCGGCCACACCCGGCTGGGTCGCGACAGCGGCTCCGACCTGCAGATGTTCGGCTACTACATCCTCAACAACGTCAGCATCGGCTTCCGCAGCTTCGCCAGCGGCCTGCTGGCCGGCATCGGCGCCGCGCTGATCCTGCTGTTCAACGGCGTGATGATCGGCACCGTGGCCGGCCATCTGACCGCGATCGGTTATGGCGACCCGTTCTGGCGCTTTGTCGCCGGCCATTCCGCGCCCGAGCTGCTCGGCATCGTGATCGCCGGTGGCGCCGGCCTGCGGCTGGGCCTGAGCCTGCTGATGCCCGGCCAGCGCACCCGCGCACGCGCCTTCCGCGTGGAGGGCACCAATGGCGCCAAGATCGTGCTGGGCGTGTTCGCGATGCTGGTGTTCGCCGCCTTCGTCGAGGCCTTCTGGTCGTCGATCGGCTGGATGCCGGCGCTGGTGAAGTACAGCGTCGGCATCAGCATGTGGCTGCTGCTGTTGGCCTGGCTGCTGCTGGCCGGCCGCGGCCGTGGAACCCACTATGCGGATTGAGGATCTCTCGGTCGCGCTGCGCCCGCGCTCGGGCTGGGAAGCCGTCGAGCTCGGCTTTGCACTGACCCGTCGCCACGCCGGCGTGGTGTTCGCCGGCTGGCTGCTGCTGAGCCTGCCGGTGCTGGCGGTGCTGACCGCGATCTGCTGGCCGCTGGACCTGCTGTGGCTGCCGCCGCTGCTGATGTGGTGGCTGAAGCCTGCGTTCGAACGGCTGCCCCTGCACGTGTATTCGCGCGCCGTGTTCGGCCAGGCGCCGCAACTCGGCGAGGCGCTGCGCGCACAGCGCGGCTACAGCTGGGGCAGCCTGCTGCCCTGGCTGCTGTGGCGGCGGCTGTCGCCCACGCGCAGCCTGCTGGTGCCGGTCGATTTTCTGGAAGGCGCACAGGGCCCGCTGCGTCGCGCGCGCCGCCAGGCGCTGGCCCGCAATGCCTCTGGCAACGCCATTCTGCTGATGCTGGCCTGCCTGCATTTCGAGGCGATCCTCGCGTTCGGCGCGGTCGCCCTGCTGATTCTGATGGTGCCGATCGAGTTCATGGGCGATGCCGCCAAGGCGATCGGCGACACCCTGTTCATCGAGCCACCGCAGTGGGCGCAGGCCACGCTGAATCTGCTGTACTGGCTCAGCGTCAGCCTGATCGCACCGTTCTACGTCGGCGGCGGGTTCGGGCTCTATCTCAACCGGCGCACCCAGATCGAGGCCTGGGACATCGAGCTCGGCTTCCGCCGCATGACCCGGCGTCTGGCGACTGTCAGCGCCGTGCTGCTCGCGCCGCTGCTGGCGCTGGCCCTGACCTCCGCGCCGACGCAGGCGCAAGCCGCTGCCGCAGAGGTGGCGACCGAGGCGCGCGCTGACGATTCGGCTGACGATTCCGCCGACGAAGACTTCGCCGAAGAACCCTGCTACTGCGGCGATGACTGCGACGCGGGCGACAGCGACGACTGTTACGACGAAGACGAAGAGCCGCGCATCGACCATCCCGGCCCGACCAGCGGCGAAGGCGCGGTGCCGTCCAGCAAGGATGTGTTCAAGCGCGTGTTCGCCCACACCCATATCGACGGCGGCGCCGAGTTCATCGCGCACAGCGACGAGGTCTACTCGCGCGAGAACCTGTCGCCGGTCAAAACCCAGAGCACCTGGGTGCCGCGCAAACCACCGACGCCAGACGAAATCCGTCGTGGCGATACCGGCCCGGCCTGGCTGCGCGACCTCGCCAGCCTGATGTCGCTGCTGGTCGAGAACATCCTGTGGCTGCTGCTGGCCGCGCTGGTGCTGTTGATTCTGCTGACCCTGCCGCGCTGGATGCCGCTGCTCGACGCGCACACGCCACTCGGCCGCCGCAGGCAGTCGCGGCTTGAAGCAGGCGCCGTGGCGCCAACCGTGCTGCCGGATGACATTCCCGCCGCGGTGCGCCGGCTCTGGAACAGCGGCCAGCCACGCGCAGCACTGGCCCTGCTGTACGCGGCCGGCGTGCAGCGCGTGGTCGAGCGCACCGGCGAGCCCCTGCCCCCGGGCAGCACCGAGGCCGACTGCCTGCGTCGCGGCCGGCGTTTGGGCAACAGCGGCTTCGGCGCACTGTTCCCGCGCATCGTGCGCAGCTGGCAGGCGGCCGCCTATGCCGATCGGCTGCCGGGGCAGGCCGAGCTTGAGGCCCTGCTGCAGGCCTGGTCCGAACCCGCGACGCCCGCCAGCGCGGAGCCCGCCGCATGAGCCGTTCGTTCTGGTTCACGGCAGTCGCCGCCCTGCTGTTCGGCCTGTTCGCCGCATGGTGGTGGAGCACCTTCGAGCTGCGCGATGTGAAGCTGCGTGCACCGTTGACGGGTGAGGCGCGGCTTAACCCGCTGTACGGCCTGCAGCAGGTGCTGCGCGCGCGCGACTTCGCGGTCGAATCGAGAGGCGTGCTGAAGATCGATGCCCTGCCCGAAGCCCGCCCTGCCCTGCTGGTGCTGAGCCCGGATCTGCGTGGCCTGTCGGATGCCGCCAGTGACGCGGTGTTGAGCTGGGTCGAGCGCGGCGGCGATCTACTGATCAGCCTGCCGCCGGGCTCGGATGGCCGCACCCCACGCCTGCTCGAAAAGCTTGGGCTGTGGTCGAGCGAGTACAGCAGCTGCATCGACTGGAAGCTGCCCCAGCCGGCCAAGAAGCCCGACCCTGACCTGGTCGAAGTTCCGAACTTCGAAGAGCTGCTGGATCCGTTCGCCGCCAGCCGCACGCGTGGCCGGTTCTGCTCCGAGCAACGCCTGCATGGCGATGACTACGAGCAGGACGAGGGCAGCGAGGGCGTGCAGCGCTTCGACTGGACCTGGGGCAACAGTTACGACGGCTATGTGTTCGCCCGCCTGCGCCACGGCGCCGGCCAGATCGTAATCAGCGCCCAGCTCGACTTCCTGCGCACCGAAGCCCTGCGCCAACCGGCCAACCAGGCGCTGGCCTGGCAGCTGCTCGGCCCCTCACTGCAGGACGGCACCCAGATCCAGCTGGTCTACGCCGCCGACATGCCGCCCCTGCATGTGCTGCTGGTCCAACACGGCTGGCCGATCCTGCTGCCCCTGCTGCTCGGCCTGCTGGCCTGGCTGTGGGCGCGCAGCCAGCGCTTCGGCCCACTGCTGGCGGAATCGTCCGCGCCGCGCCGTGCACTGCGCGAGCACCTGCGCGCTGCCGCCGAACTGAGCCTGCGCCGTGGCCGCGGCAGCGCCCTGCTGGGGCCGCTGCGGCGCCGATACCTGAACCGCCTCAGCCTGCGTGCACCGGCCTTGGCAGCACTGCCGGCCGCTGAACTCGCGGCGGCGCTGGCGCAGCGACATGGCCTGCCGGCCGAGAAGGTCGACGCTGCCCTGTTTGACTCCCGCATCCATCGCCCGGCCGCCCTGGCCGAAGCGGTTCGCATCCTTCACCGCCTGAGCCAGGAATCATGAGCACAGAGATCACTCCGCCCGTCCCCGCCGCCGCGCCCACTGCACCGGTGCCGCAGCTGTCGATCGAACAGGCCGTGCAGATTGTTGCCGCCATCCGCGCGCAGATCGGCGGCGCCTTCTACGGCCAGGAGCAGGTGCTCGATGAGCTGCTGGTGGCCCTGATGGCCGGCGGCCATGTGCTGCTGGAGGGCGTGCCGGGCTTGGGCAAAACCCTGCTGGTGCGGGCGCTTTCGGCGGCGGTCAGCTGCACGTTCTCGCGTATCCAGTTCACCCCCGACCTGATGCCCAGCGACGTCAGCGGCCATGCCTTCTACGACCCCAAGACCGAGAGCTTCCGCATTCGCCGCGGGCCGGTGTTCACCAACCTGCTGCTGGCCGACGAGATCAACCGCGCGCCGGCCAAAACCCAGGCCGCCCTGCTTGAGGTGATGCAGGAGGGCCAGGTCACTATCGAATCGCGCAGCTTTCCACTCACCCCGCCGTTCATGGCGATCGCGACCCAGAACCCGGTCGAACAGGAGGGCACCTATCCGCTGCCGGAAGCCCAGCTCGACCGCTTTCTGCTGAAGATCCTGATGAACTACCCCAGCCACAGCGATGAAGTGCGGATGGTCGAGGCGGTCAGCACCGGCCGCGTGGCGCACGACTTCGACCTGAGCCGGGTCAGCGCGGTCGCCAAACCCGAAGTGTTGCTCGGCCTGCAGCAGGCCAGCGCGCGCGTGCACATCGACCCGGTGGTGCTCGACTACGCGGTGCGCATCTGCCGCGCCACTCGCGAATGGTCCGGGCTTTCAATGGGCGCCGGCCCGCGCGGCAGCCTGGCCCTGGTGCGCGCAGCCCGCGCCCAGGCCTTGCTCAGCGGGCGCGACTTCGTCACCCCCGACGACCTGCGCGCCATCGCCAAACCGGCGCTGCGGCACCGGCTGTCGCTGTCGCCCGAGCTGCAGATCGAAGGCCGCCGCATCGATGACGTGCTCGATGCCCTGCTGCAGAAAGTGGAAGCACCGCGCCAGTGAGACCCTCGGGCCTGTTGATCGCCCTGCTGTGCGCGCTGGCCCTGCCCGGCGCCGCGCTGGCGTTTGGCCTGGCGACGCCGGGGCCGCTGCTGGCAGCAGCCGGCGCCCTGCTCGGCGCCAGCCTGATCGACCTGGCGCGCTTGCGCGTATCGCCAACGCCCGAGCTTGAACGGCGCGTGCCGCGCGTGGTCGCCGTCGGCCATGCGCTGAATGTCGAGCTGGCGCTGCAGGGCTCGCCGCAGCGGCTCGATGTGTTCGACCTGCACCCCGCCGACTGGCGCGTCGAGGACATGCCGCAGCGCCTGCAGGTGCCAGCGAGCGGGCGCATCGTCATCAGCTATCGGCTGCACCCGCAGCAGCGCGGCAGCGCGCGCTTCGAGGGCTGCGCCCTGCGCCTGCATTCGCCCTGGCGGCTGTGGACTCAAGCGCGTCGCGTCGAGGCGCAGAACACCGTGCGCGTGTACCCGGATTTCGCCCGCGTCAGCCACCTCGCCCTGGTCGGCACCGACCGCGCCAGCCGCGTGATCGGCGCGCATCAACACCGTCGCCGCGGCGAGGGCACCGAATTCCATCAGCTGCGCGAGTACCGCACCGGCGACAGCCTGCGCCAGATCGACTGGAAGGCCACCCAGCGCGCCCGCAAGCTGATCTCGCGCGACTATCAGGACGAGCGCAACCAGCAGGTCATGCTGCTGCTCGACACCGGCCGCCGCATGCTCGCCCACGACGGCAGCCTGAGCCACTTCGACCACGCCTTGAACGCCAGCCTGCTGGTCGCCTTCATCGCCCTGCGCCAGGGCGACTCGGTCGGCCTGCTCGCCAGCGGCGGCGAATCGCGCTGGATGCCACCGGTGCGCGGCCTGGGCGCGATCGACCGCATGCTCGACACCGTCTTCGACCTGCAGCCCCAGCCCGTCGCCACCGACTACATCGAAGCCGCGGTACAGCTCGGCGCCCGCCAGCAGCGGCGCGCCCTGGTGCTGATCATCACCAACGCCCGCGACGAAGACATCGAGGATCTACTGGCCGGCGTCCGCCAGCTGCAGCGCCGACACCTGGTCTGCGTCGCCAGCCTGCGCGAAGGCATCCTCGACACCCTGATGGAATCCGCCCCCGAAAGCGTCGACGCCGCGCTGGAAACCAGCGCCGCCGCGCACTACCTCGAACAACGCCAACGCGCCCACCACGCCCTGCGCGCCCAAGGCACCAGCGTGCTCGACGTCAGCGCCGCGCAGCTTCCGGGGGCGTTGGTGGATCACTATCTGGCTATGAAGCGGGCGGGGAGGTTGTAGGCGTAAGGCCACTGGGAGGGCGGGCGGGCAGAAACCGCTTCAGAGTGGCATCCGGCGATTGAAGTCCGACACCGAGCCAATTCAACCGACCGGAACTCTTCGTTGGACAACTGAGTTATCGCGCAAGATCGAACACATTGGCGCGGGAAGAGCAGGTCAGCTGAAGGAAGCAACTGCCTTATCGTCACTCGTTGACTGGCCAATCAACACATGATGGATTAAACCTCACTCGGTTTTTCGTTTGGGATTATTCTTGACTGGTGTTTGCGCCTTTGCTGCTGGCTTGGTGGTCGGCATACCAACGGCTTCGATTGAGGCCTCTTCTGTCTCCCCCGTAGATCGATCGCGAAAGCTAGTAGCTAGCCGCTCGTCGTCCGATGACTCTGAAGCAAGTGCACTGCGCCCCAGAGTTACCCTCGCCCCATTGAAGTCCCGTCGCGCTGCACGACTTGAGGCAAAGGTTGCAGCGATGCGGCTAGCTGTTTCGTCCTTGCCTGACACTGTAGCTGCGAGCATGCCGAATTCCTTCAAGCTCGTTGCCTCACTGAGGATTCGCTGGAAGCTATCGAAGTCGATGTTGTAATTTCGCTCAACGTAGTGAGAGAACGGACGGAACGCGTCAACCCCTTTGAGACAGCCTGTTCACCAGATAGCTGTCATTCGTTCTCCTGAGTGGCGGATTCGCTCATGCTTGCG
>NZ_JBILJQ010000063.1:0-32808 GCF_044377145.1 Aquimonas sp. | reverse complement strand
CGCAGGGCCGTCGGCTGCCACCGGCAGCCGACAAACGGCCCCGACTCGCTCCACGGGGAGAGGGGCTCAGGTTGAGGCGCGTTGTGGCTTGGCTTGGCTTGGCTTGGCTTCGGCTTCGGCTTCGGCTTCGGCTTCGGCTTCGGCTTCGGCTTCGGCTTCGGCTTCGGCTTCGGCTTCGGCTTCGGCTTCGGCTTCGGCTTCGGCTGCGCTCCAGCTTCTGCGGGCAGGAAGCCCGCGCTCTACCCGGGGCCCCCGGGGAGCGGCGGGAGGCGGTCAAATCGCCCGTAGGGTCGCCGGCAGGGATGCCGGCGAGGTTCGTGACAGTGCAGGGACGCACTGTCCACGAACCCCGACCGCCTCACGCGAACCCGAAGCGCATGGATGCGCGTAGGGCGCGGACGAGGGGTGGCCTTCTCTTTGGTTACTTTCTCTTGGCCACTCAAGAGAAAGTGACTCGGACGGCCCGCAGGGCCGACCGAAAGCTCTTGCTCCCGCGGGTGACTCGGACGGCCCGCAGGGCCGACCGAAAGCTCTTGCTCCCGCGGGTGACTCGGACGGCCCGCAGGGCCGACCGAAAGCTCTTGCTCCCGCGGGTGACTCGGCTGGCCCGCAGGGCCGACCGAAAGCTCTTGCTCCCGCGGGTGACTCGGCTGCCCCGCAGGGCCGACCGAAAGCTCTTGCTCCCGCGGGTGAATGGGCTGCCCCGCAGGGCCAACCGAAAGCTCCTGCGCCACCAACAGAACCACTCACCCCACCCTCCCATCCACCCGCGGCCGCAAATTAATCCACCCCACCCCAACAACCCAAGGCAAAAACACCAACACCCACCCCAGCGCCGCAGCCCGATACCAATCCATCGGATTGCTCACCACCTCCCCCACCACCCGCAACACCGCAACTATCTGCATACCCACAAAGGCAACCAAAGCCACGCAACCCAACTGCAGCGGCCGACCGGAATGGCCTTGCGTCACCCGCGTCACCATCGCCACCAGCAGGCTGCCGAACAATCCGATCGACAGCGCATGCACCGGTGCGCGACCGAGCACGAACTCGCCGCTGACGAACATCCACAGGCTCTGCACCGCGTACAGGGCCAGCGCGATCGGCAGCCAGGCGTAGCCGACGAACAGCACCCGCAGCAGGCTTGGCATCGGCCCGCGCGGCCACCAGAGGCGCAGGCTCAGTGTCGCCAGCGCCAGCAGTGGCAGATCCACCAGCCATAGCCAGGCATGGCCGTGCATCAGCTCCAGCGCCAGATGCGCCAGCCACAGCGGCCACTGCGCGACCAGCAACCACAGGGGCCGCCACGGCACATAGCCGGGCACCACGTTGGCGGCGAAGAACGGAAACATGCGGTGGGCGACGGTGGCATACACCGGCAGCAGCAGGCCGAAGCTGGCGAACTTGATCACCGCGAACGCCAGCCGCGGGTCGGGGTGGTGCAGATACACCGCAAACCCCAGCAGGCCGGCGAAGCCGAGCAGCAGCGCGGCGAAACACGAAAGCGCATGCCAGGTGGTGCCGCGTTCGCGCAGCAGGGAAAGGCCCAGCACCACCAGCCCGGCGGCCCAGCCGGCCAACGTGTTGATCACGCCCAGATGCAGGGCGAGGGCCGAGCCGCTGAACATCGCCAGCAGGCACAGCAGTTGGCCACTGAACAGGCCGAGGCCGACCGGCACGTAGTGCCAGCGGGTGGGCTCAGGCAGGCCCATCCAGCGCGGAAACACGGTGATCAGAAAGCCGAAGAAGAAGCTCGGCAGCACCTGGTACTGCAGGATGAAGGCATGCATCCAGCCGGCCGGCACGCTGCTCGCCGGCAGTGCCGCCGGGTTGATCAGCCACAGCGTCCACCACAGCATCGCCGCCAGCACATTGCTGGCGCCGATGAAGAACAGCAGCCGATGCGGCGCAGCGGAAAGCGTGCGGGCGAGCTCGGCGGGAAGCTTGAGGGTGTCCATGGCCCGAGTCTGCGCGCGTGGGCCTGGGCGGATCCCTGATCCAGGTCAGGCCGGTCGGATTCTGCGCTCGCGCCGCCAGACGGGCCGTCGCGCACGGACGCCGTAAACGCAGCGGGCGGGGCTTGTCGGCCCCGCCCGCTGTTTGCACATCAAGGGTTCAACTCAGGTTCGCGCTTCCACCTCACCCGCCGGCGCTTCGAACTGCGGTTTCGGCAGTATCCACAGCCGCGCCACGAACCAGGCCAGGGCCAGCGCGCCGACACTGAACACGGTGTCGCCTGGCACGCGCATCCACACCAGCATCTGGATGATCGGCTGCTGCATCAGGTCGGCCGAGCGGGCATACCAGTAGCCGTGCTCCAACGCGGCATTGAGCTGGATGATGCCCATCGGCAACAGGGTGAACACCGCCATCGCCACCAGGCCGATGTTGAGGGTCCAGAACGATGTCTTCAGCGCGCCCTCGTTCCATTCCACCAGCGGCTTGATGCCGCGCAGGCAGAACAGCATCAGGCCGATGCCGAGCATGCCGTAGACGCCGAACAGGGCGGTGTGGCCGTGCAGCGGGGTCAAGTTCAGGCCCTGCATGTAGTACAGCGGCAGCGGCGGGTTGATGAGGAAGCCGAACAAACCGGCGCCGACCACATTCCAGAACGCCACCGCGACGAAGAACAGTATCGGCCAGTGGTAGCGGCGCATCCACGGCGTGGCCGAGCTGAGCTTGTAGGTCTGATAGCCCTCGAAACCGAGGAATGCCAGCGGCACCACTTCCAGCGCCGAGAAGCTCGCGCCCAAGGCCAGCACCGCCGTCGGGGTGCCGGTGAAGTACAGATGATGCAGGGTGCCGAGCACGCCGCCCGCCATGAACACGATGGTGGCGAACAGCACCGCGGCGGTGGCGGTGCTGGCGCGGATCAGGCCGAGCTTGGTGAACAGGAAGGCGATCACCGCGGTGGCGAAGACCTCGAAGAATCCCTCCACCCACAGATGCACCACCCACCAGCGCCAGTACTCGACCATCGACAGATGGGTGTGCTCGCCGTACATCAGGCCGGCGCCGTAGAACACGCCGATCGCCACGGTCGACAGAAACAGCAGGGTGGTGATCGACTTGTGCTCGCCGCCGCGGCGGATCGCCGGCACCAGGGTGCGGCCGACCAGGATCAGCCAGATGCCGAGGCCGAGGAACAGGAACCACTGCCAGAAGCGGCCGATGTCGACGTACTCCCAGCCCTGATGACCGAACCAGAAGTTATGCGCCAGGCCGAGTTTCTGCATCACCGCGAACCACTGGCCGACAAAGGCGCCGACCACGATGATGATCAGACACACCCACAGCACGTTCACCCCCAGTCGCTGGAACTTCGGCTCGTGGCCGGAAATCGCCGGGCCGATGTACAGGCCCATGCCGAGCCAGGCGGTCGCGATCCACAGCACCGCCAGCTGGGTGTGCCAGCTGCGGGTCAGCGAATAGGGCAGGTATTCCGCCAGCGCGATGCCGTAGAAGTCGTGGCCCTCGACCTGGTAGTGCGCGGTCAGCGCGCCGAGCAGGATCTGGGTCAGGAACAGCGCGATCACCAGCCAGAAGTACTTGGCGGTGGCGCGCATCGACGGCGTCACCGTGATCAGGCTCAGGGGGTCGATCTTCGGCAGTGCCGGCATCGGGTGCTCCTTCTGCACCGCATGGAACCAGCCCAGCAGGGCGATGCCGGCGATCAGGAACAGCACGCTGAACACCGTCCACAGCATCAGTTCCGGCGCAGGCGTATTGCCGACCAGAGGCTCATATGGCCAGTTGTTGGTGTAGCTGATCGGCTTGCCCGGTCGCTCGGTGACCGCTGACCACGCTGTCCACCAGATGAAGGCGGTCAGCGCCTGGCGGTGTTCGGCCTCAGCGACGGTGCCGTTCTTCATCGCATAGGCGCGGCGCAGGTCGACCAGCTCGGGATCGCTGCCGAACAGCGAGGCGTAGTGCGCAGCGACGCGGCGGATCGCGGCGGCGCGGGCGGCCGGCACCACCACACTCATGTCTTCGGCATTGAAGGTATTGCGCCGGATCTGCGGCTGCAGGCGCGCGACCGCGGCGGCCTGCTGGTCGGCCGGCAGCTCGGCATAGGCGCGCTGATGCAGGGCCTGGGCATCGATATCCAGCCAGGCGACGGCCTCACGATGCAGCCAGTCGGCGGTCCAATCCGGCGCCACGTAGGCGCCGTGGCCCCAGATCGAGCCGAGCTGGTGGCCGCCGATCGACTGCCAGACCTGGCGCCCGGTCTCGATGTCGGCACGGGTGTACAGCACCTCACCGCTGTCGGAACGCACCTGCTCGGGCACCGGCGGCATCTGCCGATGGATCTCGCTGCCCACCCACAGCAGCACCGAGAACGAAACGGCCAGCAGGGCGATCAGGCCCAGCCAGAGCTTTCTTTCGATGTTCACGACTGCAGTCTCCTCACGCTTCGATAGTGGGAGCGATGCTCGGCCGTGGCGGCAGTGGCGGGCACTGATGCAGGTCAAGCTGGCGCGCGATGGTGACCTGCAGGTGAAATCGAGACAGCCGAGCCCGCCCTTGACCGCGCCAGGAGTGCTGAGCGCGCCTCGCTGCGCTGAGCACAGCGGGGCCAGCGCCAGCGCAGCGAGGGCATGCCGTTTGCATCCCCGACCCGACTCGCCCCGGAATGCCGCGCCTCGCGTCCATGCAAGCGTTCTTTCTCTTTCGCGACGGCGCGCCGACCCCACTGTTGATCGGTGAGCACGATCCTGCCCTGGTCAGCCTGGCGATCGGCGTGGCCTTGCTGTCGGCGCTGTTGGCCCTGCCGTTGGCCCAGGCCGCGCGCGGCCGGCACGGCTTCAGCCGCCGCGAGCTGCCGCTGGCCGCAGGCGCTTTGGCGCTCGGCGGTGGTGTGTGGGCGATGCACTTCATCGCCATGCTTGCGTTCGACCTGTGCACACCCGTGCGCTATGCGTTCGGCCCCACCCTGCTGTCGATCGTGCCGGCCGTGTTGGGCGCTCGGGTTGGCCTCGGCCTGATCAGCCATCCACAGGTGCCACTGTGGCGCCTGCTGCTGTCGGGCAGCCTGCTGGCGGCGGGCATCGGCGCGATGCACTTCATCGGCATGTCGGCGATGCAGATGTCCGCCCTTCTGCGCTACGACCCGCTGTGGTTCGCGGCCACTTTGATACTGGCCGGGCTGACCTGCGTACTCGGGCTCGGCCTGGAAGTGCGTCTGCGCGGCGCGAACCGGATCCCCGCCTGGCTGGGCTCGACGCTGAGCGCGGCGGTCATCGCCGCCGCGATCAGCCTGATCCATTTCGTCGGCATGGCCTCGGCGCGTTTCGTGGGTACGCCCGACCCCGACTGTGTCGCCGACAGCGGCGCCAGCACCGGCATGGCGCTCGGCATCGCTGGCGTCGTGATTGTGTTCGGTCTGTTGATCGGTGGCCTGCATTCGCTGAGCCGGTTCCGCGCGCTGGCGCTGCGGGCACGCGCAGACGAGGAGCGCATGCGCGCCATCCTCGACACCGCCGTCGACGCGATCCTGACCGCAGACAGCGCCGGCCGCATCCAGAACTTCAACCGCGGCGCCGAGCGCCTGTTCGGCTGGCGCGCCGAAGAGGTGCTGGGCCGCACCCTGCGCATGCTGATCCCGCCGGCCCTGCAGCCTCGGCTGTTGGCCGAGTTCCAGCAGCTGCTGGACAGCGGCGAACCACGCGAACTCGGTGAGGACGAGTCGCTGCACGCACTCACCCGCAGCGGCGAGCTGCGCCCCATACGGCTGTCACTCGGCCGCGCGGCAGTGCCGGGCCGGCCGCTGTTCGTGGCCTTTGTTCGCGACCTGAGCGAGCGCCAGGCGCTGTCCGAGAGCCTGCGCGAGCAGGAGCTGCAGACCCGCACCCTGATCGCCAACCTGCCGGGCGTGGCCTTCCGCTGCCGCAACGATGTGCAGTGGTCGATGCTGTTCGTCAGCGATGGCATCGAAGCGTTGACCGGCTGGTCAGCGGCGGCCTTCCTCAAGGGCGAAACCAGCTTCGCCGCGATCAACCATCCAGACGACGAGGCGCGCTGCCGTGCCGTGGTCGAGGCGGCCCTGGCCGAGGACCGCCCCTGGGTCGGGCTGGAGTACCGCATCCGCCGCCGCGACGGCAGCGAGTGCTGGGTTTCGGAGACTTCGCGCGGCGTGCTCGATGCGCAGGGCGAGCTGCAGTGGATCGACGGGGTGATCTTCGATATCACCGAAAACAAGCGCCGCAAGGCCGAACACGCCAGCCTGGCGGCCGCGGTCGACCGCGTACTTGCGCTGGTCGAGTTCGGTATGGACGGCCACATCCGCCACGCCAACCAGAATTTTCTCGACCTCACCGGCTACACCCTGGGTGAACTCGACGGCCAGCCACATCAGTTCCTCAAGGGTCCGCTGGATGCCGAGGGTGAGGCGGCGGAGCGCGCGCTGTGGCAGGCGCTTGCGCGCGGCGAAGTGGTTCGCGGGCATGTCGACATGCGCACCCGCGGCGGACGTCGCCTGTGGGTACGGCTGGCCTTCAACCCGATCATGGATGCCGACGGCCGGCCCTCGCATGTGGTGCTGTTCTGTGTGGATCTCACCTCGCTGCGCGAGCTGGAATCCAGCCTGCGCGAATCCAAGGAGCGCGCCGAACAGGGCGCCGCGGCGAAGAGCGCCTTCCTCGCCAACATGAGCCACGAGATCCGCACGCCGATGAATGCCATCCTCGGCTTCGCCGAACTGCTGCTCGACACCCCGCTGCAGGACGCCCAGCGCCGCCACCTGCGCACCGTGCGCAATTCCGCGCGCTCCCTGCTGGGCCTGCTCAACGGCATTCTCGACACCGCAAAACTCGAACGCGGCGCAATCGAGATCGAAGACAGCGACTACGACCCGCGTGAACTGTGCGAGCAGGTGACCGCCTCGCTGCGGATCAGCGCCGAGCGCAAGCGGCTGGACCTGCAGCTGGAGTGGGACCCCGGCCTGCCGCGCTACCTGCGCGGCGACCCCGCCCGCCTGCAGCAGGTGCTGGTGAATCTGCTCGGCAATGCAGTCAAGTTCACCGAGGCCGGCACGGTCTGCCTGCGCGCCTACAGCCAGGGCGAGCAGCTGTGTCTGAGCATCATCGACACCGGCATCGGCATCGAGCCGGCGCGGCTGCAGCGGATCTTCGAGCCCTTCGCCCAGGCCGATGCCTCGATCACCCGCCGCTTTGGTGGCACCGGGCTGGGCACCACCATCGCGCGTCAGCTGGTCGAACTGATGGGCGGGCATATCGAGGTCGAGAGCACGCTCGGCCAAGGCAGCTGCTTTCGCGTCGTGCTGCCGCTGCGCATCGGCCAGGCGCCGGCCAACCGCGACGAGGAAGCGCTGGCCCCGCTGCCGCCGCTCGATCTGCTGGTGGTCGACGATGTCGCCCAGAATCTTGAGCTGATGCTGCACGTGCTCGGCGGCATGGGCCACCGCGTGCGCACTGCCAGCCAGGGTGAGGAAGCCCTGGCCCTGCTCGCGGATGAACATTTCGACGCCGTGCTGATGGACATGCACATGCCGGTGCTGGACGGCCTCGCCGCCACGCGCCTGCTGCGTGAGCACGAACGCCTGCAGGCGCGGCCGCGTCTGCCCGTGCTGGCGCTGACCGCCAGCGTGCTGGAAGAGGACCGCCGCGCCGCACGCGCCGCCGGCATGGACGGCTTCTGCGTGAAGCCACTGGAGCCGCACGCGCTGGTGCGCGAGCTGGCGCGGGTGCTGGCGCCGGCCGCCGCGCTGGTGCCCGATCCGCTGCATCTGTCGGTGCCGGAACGACGCCACGAGGTGGTCGACTGGGTGCGCGGGGTTGCGCTGTGGGGCGGGCGCAGTCCGATGCTGCAGGCTGCGCAGCGATTCTGCGACGAAGCCGAGGCCGGGCTCGCGCTGAATCCCGTGCCCGACCTCGCCCTGGCGCACCGGCTGCACGGCACCGCCGCCAACCTGGGCCTGATGGACTTCGCAGCCCTGGCAGGTTCGATCGAATCCGCCCTGCGCGAGCAGCCGCCGCGCAATCCAGACAGCGATGGCGCCGCCCTGCGCGCCGCCCTCGCCCGCATCCGCGCGGAGCTCGCATCGGAAGACGCCGACACGGCTGAGGACGCTCTGGTGCTCGCCAACCCCGCCCGTGCGCACGCTGCACTCACGACCCTGGCGCGCGCGCTGGACCACGGCGAGCTGGACGAACAGGCTCTGGCGGATCTGGCCGACAGCCTGCCGCTGACGCCGCGACGGCCGCTGCTGGACGCCCTCGAAGCCTTCGATTTCGCCGCCGCACGGCAGGCGATCGACACCCTGCGCGCGCAGCTCGACGTCAGCGAGGACAGCCACCCATGAGCACGCCAGGCGACCGCCGTCCGCGCCTGCTGCTGGTCGACGACGAACCGCTGAACCTGCAGGTGCTGCGGCAGGTGCTCAACCCCGACTACCGGCTGCTGTTCGCCACCGATGGCGCGATCGCGCTGGACCTCGCCCGCAGCGAGCGGCCCGACCTGATTCTGCTCGACGTGATGATGCCGAACATGAGCGGGCTGACCGTCTGCCAACGCCTGAAGGCGGATGCCGGCACCGCCCACATCCCGGTGATCTTCGTCACCGCGCTGGCCGAGGAACAGGACGAAACCGGCGGCTTCGCGGCCGGCGCGGTCGACTACATCACCAAGCCGATCAGCCCACCGATCGTGCGGGCACGGGTGCGCACCCACCTGTCGCTGGTGCGCGCCGACGAGCTGCGCCAGACCCGCCTGCAGATCGTGCAGCGGCTCGGCCGCGCGGCCGAGTACAAGGACAACGAGACCGGCCTGCACGTGATCCGCATGAGCCACTACTCGCGCCTGCTCGGCGAGGCGATCGGCTTCGATGCCATAGACGCCGAAGAGCTGCTGCACGCCGCGCCCATGCACGACATCGGCAAGATGGGTATCCCCGACGCGATCCTGCGCAAGCCCGGCAAGCTCGATCCAAAGGAGTGGGCGGAGATGCAACGACATCCGCTGATCGGCGCCGAGATCATCGGCAGCCACAGCGGCGGCCTGCTGCGACGCGCGCATGACATCGCGCTGGGGCACCACGAAAAATGGGACGGCAGCGGCTATCCGCACGGCCTGCGCGGCGAGGACATTCCGCTGGACGCGCGGATCGTCGCGGTCGCCGATGTGTTCGATGCGCTGAGCTCGGTGCGACCTTACAAGCCCGCCTGGCCGCTCGAACGCACTCTCGCCCACCTGCGCGAGCAATCCGGCCTGCACTTCGAGCCGCGCCTGGTCGAGGCCTTCTTCGACCTGCTGCCGCGCGCGCAGGACATCCAGCGCCGCTGGGCCGAACCGGACGCGTCCACGGACACCGCTGCGCACTGATCGCGGCGGAGATCTCAGTGGGCAGCGCCTGCGTCCTGCAGATGGTTGTCCCGCGCGACGGATTGCGCAGCCCCGCGCGTTGAACGGGGCCGTTTCGCACGCACTCCACGCTTGCTCGTCAATCCTGCACACATGTCAACGACCTCCTCATGCCTGCGCGTGGCCTGCGCACTCGCCCTGTCCCTGCTGCTCGCCGCCTGCGGCGATGCGCCCGAGTCCGCCCCTGCCGGGCGCGGCCCGAACGCGCGCGAAGCCTCTGACGACAGCCTGCCGGTACGCGCCTACGTGGTGTCGCGGCGCACCCTGGAGCGCAATGTGCTGGTCGCCGGCACGGTGGAGCCGCTGCGCAGCATCCAGCTGGCCGCGCGCACCGACGGCGTGGTCGCCGAGGTGCTGGTCGAGGCCGGCGCCCGCGTCCGCGCCGGCCAGCTGCTGGCGCGCATCGACGTCAGCGAGCAGCAGGCTGAACTGGCCCGCGCCGAAGCCTCATTGCGCGAGGCGCAGGCCAACTTCGAGCGCTTGAACGCGCTGCGCGATCGCAGCTTTGTCGATGCCGCCAGCGTGCTCAGCGCGCGCTCGGCGTTCGAAGTCGCGCAGAGCGATGTCGAGCTGTGGCGCACCCGCGTGCAGTTCGGCCGCATCGAGGCCAGCATCGACGGCGTGGTGATCGAGCGCTTCATCGAGCCCGGTGCTGCGGTCGGCCGTCTGGCGCCCGCGTTCGCACTTGCCGATCTCGATCAGCTGGTACTACGGGTCGGCGTGTCCGAACTCGACACCGCCGGCATCGCCGAAGGCAGCACGGTGCCGGTCAATGTCGACGCCCTGCTCGACGCCGAGCCGCTGGCAGCCGAGGTGCGGCGCGTGTTTCCCGCCGCCGATGCCAGCAGCCGCCTGGTCACGGTCGAGCTGGCCCTGCCCGAGGCCTACGCGCTCGGCGTGCGGCCCGGCTTTCTGGCCCGCGCCCGTTTCCGTGTCGATGTGCAGCGCGAAGTGCTGGCGGTGCCGGCCGGCGCGGTGGGCTTGGGCGAAAGCCCATTCGTGATGGTGATCGACGAGAACCAGCTGCTGCAGCGGCGCGAGGTCAGTACCGGCGTGGTGCGCGGCAGCTGGCGAGAAGTCACCGGCGGCCTGCAGGCCGGCGACCGCGTGGTCGCGACCAGCCCGCTCGACCTCGCCGAGGGCGCCCGCGTGCGCGTGGTCGAAACCGTGGCGGACGAAGCATGAGCACGCCGCCGCGCGAAGGCGCCGGCAAACATGACCCGGTGCGCGCCACCCGCCTGTACCGCGGCCTGACCCACGCCGCGATCCGCCGCCCGGTCGGCACCGCCGCGATCGCCAGCGTGGTGCTGGTGCTGGGCCTGTTCTTCATCGGCCGGCTGCCGGTCGACCTGCTGCCTGAAGTGGTCTACCCGCTGATCCGGGTGGATGTGTCCTACCCGGGCGTGGCGCCCGAGGTGATGGAGGAACAGGTCACCCGCCCGCTGGAGCGCCAGCTGTCGTCCACCGAAGGCCTGGTGCTGCTCGCCAGCGAGGCCGAAGAAGGCAGCACCGACGTCAGCCTGCTGTTCCGCTACGGAACCGATCTGGACCTCGCCCTGCAGAACGCCGCGCGCCTGCTGGAGCGCGCACGCGGCCAGCTGCCGGACGATATCGAGCCACCGCGGCTGTCGAAGTTCGACCCCGGCGCGCAGGCGGTGTACGAGGCCGGGTTCTCGTCGACCCAGCGCAGCGCGCGCGAGGTGCGCGACTGGCTCGACAACCGGCTGGCGCCGCAGCTGCAGTCGATTCCCGGCGTCTCCGGCGTGCTCACCGTCGGCGGCCAGGAGCGCGAGCTTGAGGTGGTGGTCGACCAGCAGCGCCTGAGCGCCTACGGGCTGAGCCTGGCCGATGTCTCCGCACAGCTGACCGCCGAGAACCAGAACGTCGCCGCCGGCAGCATCACCTCCAGCAGCCTCGATGTACTGGCGCGCACCGAAGGCCGCTTCAAATCGCCCGAAGACATCGCCCAGGTGCTGCTGCAGATCCCCGGCAGCGACCGCCGCATCCGGCTCGACCAGGTCGCCGAGGTCCGCGACGGCTTCCGCCAGCAGCGCGTGTTCGTGCGCCTGAACGGCGAAAGCGCGACCCAGCTGTCGGTGTTCAAGCAGCCCGATGCCAACACCGTGGCGGTGGTCGGCGAGGTGCAGCGCACGCTCGATTCGCTGCAGCGCTCGGGCTTCATTCCCGAGGACATCCGCTACAGCACCACCCGCGACGGCTCCTACTTCGTGCGCGGCTCGGTGGAGTCGGTGGCCTCGGCGGCGATCCTCGGCGGCGTGCTGTCGATGCTGGTGGTGCTGTTCTTCCTCGGCAGCGTGCGCGGCAGCATCGTGATCGGCCTGTCGATCCCGCTGGCGGTGATGGCCACCTTCGCGCTGATGGGCGGCGCCGGCTTGAGCCTCAACGTGATGAGCCTGGGCGGGCTGGCGCTCGGCGTCGGCCTGCTGCTGGACAACGCCATCGTCATGCTGGAGAACATCGAGCGCCACCGCTCGCAGCTGCGCGAAAACCCGCAGGAAGCCGCGCACGCCGGCGCCGATGAGGTGATGTCGGCGATCACCGCCGGCACCCTGACCAACCTCGCTGCGGTGCTGCCGTTTCTGATGATCACCGGCCTGGCGACCCTGGTGTTCCGCGAGCTATTGGTGACCATCTCGTTCGCCGTGGTCGCCTCGCTGGCAGTCGCGCTGACCCTGGTGCCGATGCTGGCGGCGCAGCTGGCCAAGCTGCGCTTCTCGTCCGGCTTCGGCCAAACCCGTGTGTATCTGGCCTTCGCCCGCGCCATCGATGCCACCGCCAACGGCTACCGCGTGCTGATCGGCCGGCTGCTGCCCTGGCGCTGGGCGGTGGTCGGTGGCGCTGCACTCAGCGTGGCGCTGGTGCTGCCTCTGGCCTCCAAGCTCGGCAGCGAGTTCCTGCCCCAGCTCGACGATGGCGAGCTCAATCTGCGCATCGCCCTGCCGGCCGGTGCCACACCCGAGGAGACCGACCGCGCCACTCGCCAGGTCGAAGCGGCACTGCGCGAGATGCCGCATGTGCGCGATGTGTTCGCGGTCGCCGGCGGCAATGTCTGGGGCGGCAGCGTCAGCGAGCGCGCCGGCCGCGGCTCGATCAGCCTGCGCCTGGACGATGCCAGCGAACGCCCCGACTGGCCGATCAGCCGCTGGGCGCGCGAGGCGCAGCGGCGGGTCAATGCGCTCGACATCGCCGGTGCGGACATCGCCGTGCGCACCAGCGGTATCCGTGGGCTGAACTTCGGCCTGTCGGGTAACGATATGGAGCTGAAGGTCATCGGCGAGGATCTGCCCGAGCTGCAGCGGCTGGCGCGCGAGATCATCCGCGCGATCGAGGATGTGCCCGGGCTCGAAGGCGTCGAGATGGATGACGAAGACCGCACCCCGGCGCTGCAGATCGAAGTCGACCGCGAGCGCGCCGCCGCGCTGGGCCTCGACGTGCGCAGCGTCGCCCGCTCGCTGCGCGAGGCCGTCACCGGCAGCGTGCCGACCCGCTACAGCGCCGGGCTCAACGAATACGACGTGCGCGTGCGGCTGCCGCGCGAGGACGTCAGCGATATCGACGGCCTGTCACGCGTGATCGTCGCCCGCGGCGCCAATGGGCCGATCCAGGCGCGTCAGGTCGCGAGCTTCAGCCTCGGCGAAGGCCCGGCCGAAATCGGCCGCGAGAACCAGCTGCGCATCCAGCGCGTGATCGGCAGCTTCGATACCGGCAGCAGCAATGTCGGCACGATCATGGCCGAGGTCGAGCGCCGCATCGCCACCATCGAGATGCCGCCGCAGTACGGCGTGGTGCTCGGCGGCCAGTTCGAAACCCTGGGCGAAACCCAGCGCGAGATGCGCATCGTGATCGTGCTGGCGGTGTTCCTGGTGCTGGTGGTGATGGTGGTGCAGTACGAGCAGCTGACCAACCCGCTGGTGATCATGACCGCCGCGCCGCTGGCCCTGGTCGGCGGCCTGCTGGCGCTGTGGCTGTCGTCGACGCCGCTGAGCGCGCCGGTCTTTCTGGGCGGCGTGCTGCTGATCGGCATCGTGGTGAACAATGCGATCCTGCTGGTCGAGTACGTCGAGCAACGCCGCCATGCCGGCGACACGCTCGAACACGCCGTGGCCGAGGCCGGCGCGGTGCGCCTGCGGCCGATCCTGATGACCACCCTCACCACCGTCGTCGGCATGCTGCCGCTGGCGATCGGCATGGATGCGGGCGGCCGCCTGATGCAGCCGCTGGCCGTCGCCGTAGTCGGCGGCCTGCTGTCCTCGATGCTGCTGACCCTGGTGCTGATCCCCTGCCTGTACGCGATCGCGCAGCCGGCGGCGGAGCGCCTGCTCGAATTCCTTACGCGGCGGCGCAGGCGTGCGGTGGTTGAGGGCGGATGAGCGTCTCAGAACGCTGAATTGCGCGGCGGCGCCAAAGACGAATCCCGGTTCTTCACCCGCACGTGGCCGGCGATTCTGGAGGCCCGAACCGGGTTCGGGTTCTTCATGCTGTTCTTCCGCCCCGGCTCCGCGCACTGCCTGCCGATGCGCGCGCTGGAATCCTCGGGCTCACTGCCGCGGCTGATCGAAATTCTGCGCGCGCAGGGCAAGCGCGTCCGGCTGGCAGGCTGAGCCTGCAGCGCTCGGCGAATCACACGCGGGGCTGCCCGGCCGGCGATCGTCTCGTCGCTTGAAATCCTGCAATACTCGGCGCGCATTGGCTCCGAGGTTTCCCGCCCGCGGCCGAACGTCGACAGACGCAGCGCATCTGCGTTTGGCGCCATGCACTGCCGCCTGCCGCCTGCTGCAGACAACGTTTCAAGCTGAGCGAAACCAGCATCCCCTTCGAACCCGCACTGCCGCAGCTTCCGAGGAATGGCCATGAAAGCGCTCCTGTTTCTCGGCTCGCGCCGCCAGTCATCGCCGCCACAGCCCAGCCGATTGGGCGAGCGCGTGTGTGCCTTCCTCAATGCACACATCGGCAGCCGCTTCGACGCCACCCTGATCGACCCGCTCGACTACCCGCCGACCGAGGTCTTCAAACCCGCATTCGCCTACGCCGCCAGCAACAAGCCCGCGCACCTGGCCAAGCTCGAACGCCTGATCATCGAGGCCGATGCCTACGTGATGGTGAGCCCGGAGTACAACCACAGCATGAGCCCGGCCCTGTCGGACCTGCTGAACCACTTCCCCAGCTCCGCCTTCGCATTCAAGCCCAGCCTGATCGCCACCTACTCCAGCGGCCAATGGGGCGGCACCCGCGCCGCGCTGAACATGCGCAGCTACCTGTCCGAACTCGGCTGCCTGCCCGTCTCTGCGATGCTGCACTTCCCGCACGCCGACAAAGTGTTCCAGGCCGACGGAGAGCCAGCCGCGGATCAGGACGCCGCGCGCTGGGCGAAGTACGCCGGGCGCGGTGTCGAGCAGTTGCATTGGTGGGCGGAGGCGGCGGGGTGGCAGCGCGAGCTAGTCAATCCGTTTGTGGCGTCGCCGGTTTTCAAGCGGACGCCGGTGGAAAGGGATGCGCCGTAGGCTCAGTCACTGGCGCCTTCGGTTAATGTGCTTAGCGAAACCCGCCACATCTGCATGCAGATCGGAGTTCGCATCGGAACATGCCAATAGAGGCCAGTTTCTGGGATGACAAGTAACTTCAGCTTCCTCGCCGAACACTCGCCGCTGCTGGCAGACCTCGGGGCTACAGCGGAAAGGGTTTATCCGTTTGATCCGGCGAGTTCTGTTCTGAAGCTGCGCCTGTTGGCCGAGTCAATCACGCAGGAAGTGGCGTCCCGCATTGGCGTGCGCCTGCAGCAGCCGACTCAGGCCGAGCTTCTGCGTGCGGTAGACCAGCGCTTGGGTCTGGACGCGCAAGTGCGTCAGATGTTTCACCTGCTTCGCCAGCGCGGAAACGAAGTTGCGCATCACCTCGGCCACAACATCGGCTATCGCGAAGGCTTGGAAGCGCTCAAGGTCGCGCGCGAAGTTGCGCTGTGGTTTCACCGAACTTTTGGCACAAACCCAGACTTCAAAGCGGGCCCCTTCATCCTGCCCGACGATCCCAGTCAACGACTGGTAGCGCTGCAACAGCAGGTGGCCGAACTTACTCAGCATCTGACCCAGGCGCAGTCAGAACGGGCCGCCAGCTCGGAGCTGGCCGAACTACTTGCAGCGCAGGCGGAGCAGGAGCGCCTGCTGGCCGAGCGCGCCTGCGAAGAACGCGGTGTTTACGAGGGCCTGGCGGAAGAGGCAAGCACCCGCTACGCAGCGCTCAAAGCCCAGTTCGATGCGCACCTGCAGGCAGCCAACGCGCAGCCTGTCGCAGCGCGCGCGCAGGAGATCCAGACCTTCTCCCGGCTCGCCGCCAAGGCCGCGCAGAAGGTGGCCATGGACGAAGCGTCCACCCGCCAGCTCATCGACCAGATGTTGAGGGACGCCGGCTGGCACGCAGACACGCTGCAGCTGACCTACGCGAAGGGCGCCAGACCCGAGCGCAACCGCAACCTCGCGATCGCCGAATGGCCCACTCCAGGCAAGCAGAGCGCCGACTACGTGCTCTTTGCGGGGCTGACGCCGCTGGCGGCAGTGGAGGCCAAGCGCCTCAACATCAATGTGGCCGGCAAGATCGGCCAGGCCGAACGCTACGCGCGCGGCTTCGAGATCGACGCCACCCACGAAGCCGCATGGCTGGAAGAAGGCTGCCAAGGCCCCTGGCCTGATGGTCAGGACGCCGCATTCAACCTGCCCTTCGCCTACTCCTGCAACGGTCGCCCGCTGATCAAGCAGAGCCCGGAAGCCAGCGGCACCTGGTTCCGCGATCTGCGCCACCCCGCGAACCTGGCCAAGCCGCTGCAGGGCTTCCATTCGCCTGAAGGCTTGGTCGATCAGCTGCGCCGGAACAAGGACGCCGCAGAAGCCCAGCTGCGGCAGGAAGCTCTCGCCTACCTTGGGCTGCGCGACTATCAGGAACGAGCCATCAGCGCTGTCGAATCCGCGCTCGCTGCCGGGCAAACCCACTGCCTGCTGGCGATGGCGACAGGCACCGGCAAGACCCGCACGATCATTGGTCTGATTTACCGATTGCTGAAGGCCGAGCGCTTTCGCCGCATCCTGTTCCTGGTGGATCGCACGGCCCTGGGCACCCAGGCCATCGATGTCTTCAACGAAGCGCCGCTGGAACAGAGCCAGCCGCTGTCGAAGATCTACAACATCGCCGAACTCGGCGACATGGCAGCGGAAGCTGAAACGCGCGTCCAAGTCGCCACCGTGCAGGCTATGGTCAAGCGCATCTTCGGCAGCGACGATCCGCCGCCACTCGACGCCTTCGACTGCATCATCATCGACGAGGCCCACCGCGGCTACACGCTCGACCAGGAGATGACCGAAGGCGAGCTGGAGCTGCGCGACCAGGCGCAGTACCTCTCCACCTATCGCCGCGTGCTGGATTACTTCGATGCGGTGAAGGTCGCGCTCACCGCAACCCCGGCACGCCACACCACCGAGATCTTCGGCAAGCCCGTCTACACCTACTCCTACCGCGAGGCCGTGGCGGACGACTGGCTGATCGACCACGAGCCGCCGATCCGCTACACGACCCTGCTCAGCCAGCACGGCATCCACTTCGAGAGCGGCGATACGGTCGAGGCGATCAACATTGGCAGCGGCGAAATCGAAACCGCCGAGCTTGAAGACGAGCTGCACTTCGAGCTGGAGAGCTTCAACAAGCGCGTCATAAACGAATCGTTCAACCGAGTCATCTGCGAACAACTGGCCCAGGAGCTGGACCCAACCGGCGAGGAAAAGGCCCTGATTTTCTGCGCCAACGACGCCCACGCCGACATGGTCAAGCGCCTGCTGGGCGATGCCTTCAAGGACGTGCATGGCGAGCAGTACAACCAGGCGGCGGTGGAGAAGATCACCGGCGCCTCCGACAAGGTCGACCAGCTGATCCGTCGCTTCAAGAACGAGCGCCTGCCGACCATCGCGATCACCGTCGACCTGCTGACCACCGGCATCGACGTGCCGAGCATCTGCCATCTCGTGTTCATGCGTCGGGTGCGCTCGCGCATCCTGTACGAGCAGATGATCGGTCGCGCCACCCGCCGCTGCGACGACATCGGCAAGACCGTGTTCAAGATCTACGACCCCGTGGACCTGTACGCCGCGCTGCAGGCGGTCAACACCATGCAGCCGCTGGTGAAAGACCCGGCAGTCACCATTGAGCAGCTGATTGACGAACTGAACAACCCAGCCGCCTATCAGATCGCGGGCAGTGCCTCGGGCCACAGTCATGCGCATGACGTGCTCAACCAGCTCAACCAGAAGCTGATGCGCGTGCTGCGCAAGGCCGCGCACGCGGCTGAAAAGAAACCCGCACTCAGGGAGAAACTCGACCAGCTTGAACAGCAGTGGGGCGTGCCACCCGACCGCCTGCATCGCCACCTGCACCAGCTCGGCAACGAACACGGCCCGCAGGCCGCCGCGGACTTCCTGCGCAGCAACACGCGGCTGCTGCTGCAGCTGGCGGAAGTCCAGGAGCTGCTCGGCACGGCCTACATGCCGGTCCTCTCCAAGCACGCAGACGAGATCCGTGATCGCAGCCAAAGCTGGGGGCCCTACACCAAGCCCGAAGACTACCTCGACAGCTTCACCCTCTTCGTGCGCGCGCAGATCAACCAGTCGGCGGCCTTGGCCACCGTGGTCAACCGTCCCAGAGACCTCACCCGCGAACAGCTCAAGGAAGTGCGCCTGCTGCTCGACGGCGCCGGCTATTCGGAAGCCAACCTCAAGGCCGCCTGGCGAAAACAGAGCAACCAGGACATCGCTGCGGGCGTCATCGCCTACATCCGACAAGCCGCACTGGGCGAGGCGCTGCTACCCTTCGAGCAGCGCGTCGCCCAGGCCATGCAAAGGATCTACGCTCAGGGCACGTGGACACCCGTGCAGCGCAAGTGGCTGGATCGGCTGGCCAAGCAGCTCACGCACGAGCTGGTGATCGACCACAACTTCGTCAACAGCGCCTTCGCCAACGACGGCGGCGCCAAACAGCTCGACAAACTGCTGGGCGGCCAGCTGCAGGACGTGATGGGCGATCTCGCCAGCGGCCTGTGGCCCCACGTCGCCTGAGCCCCCGCCTCATCCCAAAAGAAGCACCATGACCACCCAAGACATCGTCCAGAAACTCTGGAACCTTTGCGACGTCCTGCGCGACGACGGCATCAACTACAGCGACTACGTCACCGAACTTGTGCTGCTGCTCTTCATCAAGATGGAGCACGAGAACACCGAGAGCGGCCTCCTGCAGGCGCACAAGCTGCCGGCCTATGCGCGCTGGCCCGAGCTGCGCAACAAGAGCGGCCTGAACCTGCTGCGCCACTACCGCGAAACCCTGCTCAACCTGTCCTCAAGCCTGGACCGGCTGATCGCAGCGATCTACGCCGACGCGCAGACCAGCCTCAAGGAGCCGCGCCACCTGGAGCAGCTGGTCAAGGCGCTGGACGGCATCGACTGGTTCAGCGCCCGCCAGGATGGCCTGGGCGACCTCTACGAAGGCCTGCTGGAGAAGAACGCCAGCGAGACCAAGAGCGGTGCGGGCCAGTACTTCACCCCGCGCGCGCTGATCGACACCATCGTCAAGGTCATCCAGCCGCAGCCTGGCGAAACCGTGCAGGACCCGGCGGCAGGCACCGCCGGGTTTTTGATCGCGGCCGATCGCTACATCAAGGACCACAGCAACGACCTGTACGACCTCAACGAAAAGCAGATCCGCTTCCAGCGCAACCAGGCCTTTCTCGGCATGGAGCTGGTGCCCGGCACGCGGCGGCTGGCGCTGATGAACTGCCTTCTGCACGGCATGGAAGGCGACGACGAAGGCGTGGTGCACGTCGGCAACACCTTGGGCAGCGCCGGCAGCAGCCTGCCCAAGAGCCACATCATTCTGAGCAACCCGCCCTTCGGTACCGCGAAGGGCGGCGGTGGCCCGACCCGCGACGACCTGACCTTTGCCACCAGTAACAAGCAGCTCGCCTTTCTGCAGCACATCGTGCGCCACCTGCGCGACGGCGGCCGTGCGGCGGTTGTTCTACCGGACAACGTGCTGTTCGAGGCCGGCGTCGGCGCCGACATCCGCCGCGACCTGATGGACAAGTGCCGCCTGCACACGATCCTGCGCCTGCCCACCGGCATCTTCTACGCGCAGGGCGTCAAGACCAATGTGCTGTTCTTGGAGAAGATCAGCCAGGCCGCCACCGCCAGCACGCAGGAGGTGTGGGTCTACGACATGCGCGCCAACGCGCCCAAGTTCGGCAAACGCACGCCGCTGACCGAAGCGCACTTCGCCGACTTCATCGCCGCCTACGGCGACGAGCCCAATGGCAAGGCCGCGCGTCAGGATCAGGGCGAGCAGGGCCGCTTCCGCCGCTTCAGCCGCGAGTGGATCGCCCGCGAAAAGGGCGACAGTCTGGACATCGCCTGGCTCAAGGACGACAGCGCGGAAGACGCGGCGGATCTGCCAGAGCCGGCGGTGCTGGCGCGCGAGGCGGTGGAGGAATTGAACGGAGCGCTGGCGGAGCTGGATGCGATCTTGGCGGAGCTGGGTGAGGCGGTGGAATGAGTGAGCTTCCCAATAGCTGGACTTTCACCCCGCTCGCCAACCTCCTGACTCGCATCGAAGCAGGCTTGAACGTCAAGTGCGAAGAACGGCCACCTAGTCCTGGCGAGCGAGGGCTGGTAAAGATCAGCGCCGTGACCTGGGGGCGGTTCGACGAACTCCAGAGCAAGACCCTGCCGCCATCGGAGCACCCCGACCCTGATCGCAAGATTCAGATGGGCGACCTGTTGCTCTCACGCGCAAACACGCTGGAGCTGGTCGGCGCATCGGTCATCGTGCAGCAGCTGACCCGCGACCTCTATCTGAGCGACAAAGTGCTTCGCCTGGTCGTGCACGAGCCCTCAAAGCGCTGGATCAACTACGCCCTCAAAACGCCAGCTCTGCGCAAGGCGATTGGCGAAGCCTCGTCTGGCAACCAGCTCTCAATGAGGAACATCTCGCAGGACAGCTTGCGACAGCTGATGCTGCCCTTGGCACCCGAGCGCGAGCAGCAGCGCATCGCCGACAAGCTCGACAACGTCCTCACCCGCGTGGACGCGGTGAACGACCGCTTGGCCCGCGTCGCCCCCCTCCTCAAACGCTTCCGCCAGTCCGTCCTCGCCGCCGCCACCTCGGGACGCCTCACTGAAGATTGGCGACTCAACGCTTCCGCTAAGAGCGCATCCGAAGAACTCGCGCTCTATCTCCAAGCGAGGTCGATCAGCGAAAAGAAGCCCCCAGCGCAGCCTGACATGACCCACTGGAAGTCAACGGTTCCATCGTCATGGACGGTAGCCAGCGTCCACCAGTTTGCCGAGTGTCTTGATCGTCTCCGGGTGCCTATCAAGCGAGACAACCGCAAATCCGAGCTGGGGCTTTATCCGTACTACGGTGCGAACGGCGAAGTTGGGCGCATCGACGAGTACATCTTCGACGACGAGTTGGTCTTGGTGACCGAGGACGAGACCTTCTACGGCCGCGAGAAGCCTATCGCCTACAGGTCAAGCGGAAAGTGCTGGGTGAATAATCATGCCCATGTCCTGCGTGCACCCACCAAGGAAGCGAACGACTATCTGTGCTACGCACTCATGTACTACAACGTGCTTCCGTGGCTCAGCGGAACGACCGGGCGCGCCAAGCTGACACAGCAGGCGCTGAACTCGCTGCCGATTGCTGTTCCTCCCGCTGCTGAAATCACCGAGATCGTCCGCCGCGTCGAAACCCTGTTCGCCTTTGCCGATCGCCTCGAAGCGCGCCTGCAGGCAGCACAGACCGCCACCGAACGCCTGACGCCATCCCTGCTGGCCAAGGCCTTCCGCGGCGAGCTGGTGCCGCAGGACCCGAACGAAGAGCCGGCCAGCGAGCTGCTGCAGCGGCTGGCCAGCCAGACGGGCGGCAGCAGCCGCACACGTGGCCGAACGAAGCGAGCTGCAACCGCATGACGTCGACGGCTATCGGCGCGCAAGACGCATCGGACCTTGGGGATGCGGAGCGCATCCACTTCCGTGACCGCCTGCGCGCAGCGCGCTATACGGCATTGGCTGACGCGGAGGGCTTTCAGCAGATCTGCTTTGCGGTTGAAGCACTGGGCAAGCGACTGAATCCGGGCGCCGTTGGGCTGGGCAAGTGCCGACCAGCGCTGGAGCACCTGGTAAGGCAGGCCGCTGCGCTTGATGCCAGCGGCGCTGTTGATGGCACGGCCAAGAGCTTCTCCGCCCTGTTCACCGCCCTCAAGGAGGCACGCAACGACATGGCACATACGGGCGCCTACGCACGCCACGTGGCTGCCGACGGCGTCGCCCTCTGCCTGATGCTGGAGGAAGCATTGATGAGCAAGCGCCTCACCGTTGGCGACTTCATGGTGTCCACACCCGTCACCGTCCAGCTGTGGCAGACGGTGGCCGATGCGCGCCAGCTGATTCTGGCGAACTCATTCACCTACCTTCCGATCTGGGACGATCGTGATCGCAGCTGGGCGCTCTTGTCTGATCTGGAACTGGCGAAGTATCTGCGCGCTGATTCGACCGGCCGTGCCAACAAGAATCACCGCATTGAGGAAGCTCGGGCGGCAGGTTTAACGCTGACCCGCGTGCATCCGGTCAAGACCACCGACGCTGTGGCGGACCTGCTCAAGAACCCCGAGCCACCTGGGCTTTGGCTGGTGACTGCGCAGGACTACCCGGAGGGCCACCTTGTCGGCGTGCTCTCGCCGTTCGAGCTCCTGTAGCCCACCCGCAAGCTCCACATGACCAAAACTCAGTAGCAGCGGTGCTTCGGCACATCGGGACTGTAGGTGTGTCAGTCCAGCGGGTTTCGTGAGGTTTCTCGCGGAGGCGGCGACGGCGCGGCGAGGAAGACCGGGGCAAGTGTTGGGCTTGTGGTGGGTCAAGACCCACCCTATGGGCGTCCTCGCACGAGGCGCGTGGCTGCCGGCAAAGCTGGGGTAAGTGTTGGGCTTGTGGTGGGTCGAGACCCACCCTATGGGCGTCCTGGCGCGAGGCGCGTGGCTGCGAGGAAAGCCGGGGCAAGTGTTGGGCTTGTGGTGGGTCGAGACCCACCCTATGGCGGCCTCAGCAACCTCTGAGAAACGGAGCACGACTCCATACGCGTCGCACCGCATGACGCTTGCAACCTGCTCACCGTCACCCTACCGTACACACATCGAAGTAAACACAGAGTCCAGCCATGGCGACCCTGACTACGCGAGTGTTCAACAACGGCAACAGCCAGGCGGTGCGGATTCCCGCGGAGTTCAAGCTGGACACCGACCGCGTCAGCATCACCCGCAACGAGGCCGGTGATCTGATCCTCCATCCGCTGCGCGGCCCGCGCGGCGCCGCATTGATGGAGGTACTGCAGGCCCTCGGCGAGGCTGACGCCGACTTCCTTGCGGCACTGGAAACCGAGCAGGCCTCGGCGCAGCCCATGCAGGAGCGCGAGCCGCTGTGATCTACCTGCTCGATACCAACATCCTGATCTACCTGATCAAGAATCGGCCCGCCAGCGTGGCGCAGCGGATCGACGCGCTGCCGGAAGCCGATCAGATCTGCATGTCCTTCATCACCTGGGCGGAATTGCTGAAGGGCGCGGAGCGCAGCACGCGCAAGTCCGAGGTGTTGCGTCGGCTCGACCAGCTCAGCCGCCAGGTGCCTGTGCGGTATCCGAGCGGCCCGGCCATCTGCCGGCACTACGCCGAGCAGGCGACTCAACTGAAGGATCAGGGCACGCCGATCGGCGCGAACGATCTTTGGATCGCCTGCCACGCCCTCGCCGATGCGGCAACCCTGGTGACGCACAACACGCGGGAGTTCATGCGCGTCAGCGGGCTGCAGGTGGAGGATTGGGCCAGCGAGGCGACGGGCTAGCGGCCTGCCCTGGCAGCGCTGCAAGATGCCGTGTCATTGCGCTCAACCAAGCCGAAGACAAACTCATTCGTTCCTCTACCGAGCCCGCGCATGACCATCACCCGCATCGCCCTAGCCAACCTCCCCATCCCCGCCACCCGCGAGGCCGCGGTCGATGCGGCCGTTGCCGCCATCGCCGAAGCCGGCCGCCAGAGCGCGCCGATCCTCTGCTTCCCCGAATGCTTCATCCCCGGCTAGCGCTGGCCGGGCGCAGTAGTTCCGCTGCGTATTCAGAAGAATAGGCGCCGCTGTGGGAGTGCAAGCGCTGGACCTGTGATGCCTGAGCGGCTCAGCAGCGAAGACCGGGGCACGTGTGACGCTTGTGGTGGGTGAAGACCCACCCTATGAACGGCATGCCTGAGACGACGCACGATGCGAATGCGCAAGCGCGGTGCCTTTCGAAACGAAGACGTAGTGCTCGACGCGCTTGAGCCATGGCTGGCCGCGGCCGGCTTCGATCGCAGCGGGCATCTGTTTCATCGCTGCAGGGACAGCGGCACGACTCACGAGCGGATCGAGGCCGTCGCGGTGTGCCTGGGCAACAGCTGCCGCACGGTTTGGCTGCATGTCTCCACCAAGTTTCCGGCCGCGATCGAGCTGCTGAGTGAGGTGCGGCCTTTCACTTTTCAGAGGGCGCATGCGCGGAGTGTGCCCGGCTATCTCAGCGATCTCGCCTGCCAGCTTCAGCTGCGGCACTTTCCCCGTCTTTCGGACGAAGCGCTGGCCCCAGGGGTGCGTCAGCGCCACGACGGCCGACTGCAGCGGCAGCGCACTTCGGCTGCCGAAGTGATCACCACAGTCCTTCAGCAGCTGACCGCTGCCTGCGCACTGCCTGCGTTCGAGCAGCGGCTCACCCTTGAGCGCGTCGCTCAGGTCGCCGAACATCCCGGCTACGGCGATCTGTATCACGCCGCCTGCTGGCCGATCGCCGCGCGCCTGCTGCTGGGTGATGTCGAAGGCGCGGGTCGGGCGTTTGCAGCCAATCCGCTCGCGCTGGCGCGAAACGAGAGCGAGTTCGATACCGCCATGTGTTGGCTGCGTGGGAAAGGGGCAGACGTGGACGACTGCGCATGGAGCGCACAGAGCGCGGCAAGAGTCTGGGAGCTGCCGCAGCCTTACTGGCTGGATGGCGAGCTGGTGTAGATACCCGCTGTACCGAATCGAGAACCGTGCAGGCGCGCCGCGCGAGGGCTGCGGCTCGACGAGGAAGGCCGGTCATGTGTTGGGCTCATGGTGGGTCGAGACCCACCCTATGGGCGTCCTTGCGCGAGGCGCGTGGCTGCGGGGAAGGCTGGGGCGAGCGTCGAGCTTGTGGTGGTGGGCCAGGCCCACCCTATGCGCCCTGGCGCAAGCGACTCGGCGGCGTTCGGCGCGCGATACCCCAAAAGGTGTATTGAATCCCTAACCCCTCAAGGGTATAAATCGTGGAGATCCCCCGCAGGGTATGCATCATGCGTCTCCATGCCGACACACCCCAACAGCTCGCCGCCGTGCTGCGCGGGCAGCGCCTGAGCGCTGAACTGACCCAGCGCGAGGCAGGCAGCACGGTCGGGCTGCTGCAGAAGACCGTCTCCAGCCTCGAAACCGACCCCAGCGGCAGCAGCATCGCCAGCCTGTACAAGCTGCTGTCGGCCCTGCAGCTGCGCCTGGTGCTGGAGCCGAACGAAGCGCCGCCGAGCGATTCGCAGTCGCCGGAGTGGTGAGGTGAAGCGCGCGCGCGACCTGCGGCAGCTGGCGGTGTGGATGAATGGCGAGCGCGTCGGCAGCTGGCGCATCGGGGCGGGTGGCGTGCATGCGTTCGCATACGCGGCGAGCTGGCTGTATGCCGCCGCCGCACGGCCGCTGTCGCTGTCCCTGCCCTTGCGTTCGGCGCCTTACTCCGGTGCCCTGGTGGAGGCCTTTTTCGACAACCTGCTGCCGGACAGCCCGGCCATCCGCCAGCGCCTGCAGTCGCGATTTGGCGCAGCGAGCCAGCGCGCGTTTGATCTGCTGGCGGAAGTGGGCCGCGACTGCGTCGGCGCGGTGCAGCTGCTGCCTGACGATGTAGCGCCCGCGCCTATCGATCGCATCGAGGGCGAGCCGATGCGCGAAGCCGATGTCGCCGCGCTGCTGCGCCGCACACCCGCGCTGGCGGGGCTGGGCCGAGAAGATCAAGACGATCTGCGCATCTCGTTGGCCGGCGCGCAGGAGAAGACCGCCCTGCTCTGGCACGACGGCGGCTGGCAGCGCCCGCTGGGCACCACGCCGAGCACGCACATCTTCAAGCTCCCGCTGGGACGGGTCGGCAATATGCAGGCCGACTTCGCCAGCTCGGTCGAAAACGAGTGGCTGTGCGCGCAGCTGCTGCGCGCCTTCGGGCTGCCGGTGGCCGAGTGCCGCATCGCTCAGTTCGAGGAGCAGAAAGCGCTGGTCGTGCAGCGCTTCGATCGGCGCCTGGCCCGGGCCGGCACGCACTGGCTGCGCCTGCCTCAGGAGGATTTCTGCCAGGCCACCGGCACACCGCCTGCCTTCAAGTACGAGGCCGACGGCGGCCCCGCCATCGTGCAGGGCATGCAGCTGCTGCTGGGCTCGGCCCAGGCCGATGTCGACCGCGAGACCTTCTTCAAGGCGCAGCTGCTGTTCTGGTTGCTGTGCGCCACCGATGGCCACGCCAAGAACTTCAGCCTGCACATCGAAGCCGGCGGCCGCTATCGGCTGGCGCCGCTGTACGACGTGCTCTCAGCACACGCGGTGCTGGGCAAGGGCCGCAATCAGTTGGCGCCGGAACGCGCGCGCATGGCGATGGCCGCGCATTCGACCAATCGCCACTACCTGTGGAAACGCATCCTGCCGCGCCACTGGGACGCCACCGCGCATCGCTGCGGCTTCCCGCCAGAACGCGCACCCGCGCTGCGCGAGGCATTGGCAGCGCAAGCACCGGCTGCCGTCGAGCAGGTCACCCAAGAACTCCCGAAGGGATTTCCGGCGGATTTGGCGGAGCGGGTGCTGGCGGGCATTGTGGCTGCGGCGAAGCTGCTGCGTGGTGCAACTTGAAGCGCGACCCGCAGGCCGCACAAGAATCGACTCGCGCGCACGCCGACAAACGCGTCGAGGCGCGGACAGGCGAAGGCTCGCTTGCCTGTTCGGCGAATCGGGCAGGGTCGGGTTCGAAGCGCTTCAAACTCTCGGCCGATGTGGCCCTGCCTGGCAACCTCGCCTGCGCGCCCGAGTCTGCCGTCGTGCGCCATCGGTGCGCGGCCAGGTGGCTGCCGTAGCGCGACCCAAGCGTTTCGCCCGGTTTCCTGCGCGGCGGCCTTCGTGGGCTACGCCATCGCGCGAACCATCAGGCACGTGTGCTAGCGGAGTCCGATCAGGGCCGCGGTAAGACGCAGCGTCGGCGGCGCTCGATCAGACGCCGGGAGGGCGATACGCAGCGCCCGACGGCCAAGGCGCGCCGGATTCACTGCAGGTTTTCCGTATCCCCCGCCAAGACCCTGGGAGACCCCTCATGCGCCCGATACTCGCCGCCCTGTATGCCACCGCCCTGCTGATTCTCGGCAGCCCGCCCGCTGCCCAGGCCCAGGTCAGCCTCGACCCGAGCTTCGTCAATGACGGTCGTGAGACGGTGTCCTTCGATCTCGATACCGCCGCCACCGATCGCGCGATGCGGGTATTCCCGACGGTGAACGGGGGTTTTCTGCTGGTCGGTCAGGCCAGCAACGGCAGCGGTCTGTACTCACTCGCGCTGACGCGGGTTTTCCCCGTCGGTCTGGACCCCAGCTTCGGCAACGAGGGCCGGCGCACCTACGGGCTGGGGCTGAGCCAGGTGGCAGACGTGGCCCAGGATCATCAAGGCAGGCCGCTGGTCGCCTGGCATGCGGCCAATGGCACCAACGACATCGACGTCTTCGTCGTGCGTCTGAACGCCGACGGCTCGCGGGACATCAGCTTCGGCGCCGACAAGGGCATCGCCAGCTTCGGCCTGGACGCCGTCGACGAGCTGCTGAGCCTCGCCGTCGGGCCGAACGACGAGGTGTACGCGCTGCTGCGCTCGCGTCCCAGCAACGGCGGCGTGTGGGCGACCCGCGTGGTCGCGCTGGACGCCAATGGACTCAACCTGAAGTCCGTGCTGATCGACATCATGCCCGAGCAGGGCAGCGGCGCAATTGCGTGGTCGCAGGGACGCAGCGCCCTGTTGGTCGGCTATACAAGCGACTTGGGAAGCTCCTGCGGGCTGGTCCTCGCCCAGGTGCGCCCGCGCCTGGTCAACGGCGCACTCACGCTGACCGCCACAAGTCTGTCGGCGACGTCTTTGAATGGCTTGAACGGCAGCTGCGCAGGCGCACGCGTCACCTCGGTGGCGGCCATTCCGGGCAATGAAGGCGCGCTGGTAGCCGGCCACCGCGAGGATCCCGCGAGCCCCGGCAGCGGGCGACAGCATGGGCTGATGCTTCGCTGGGTGAACAACGACAACAGCAACTTCGGCACGATCCCACCGCTGCCGCCAGCGGATGAGCTGCGGATCAGCGCGGTGGCGATCGACACGCGTGGCCGCATCCTCACCGCCGGCACCGCTTACAACAGCGCCGCCTCGACGCAGCGCTTCTCGCTGCGCCGCTATCTCAACAACCTCGGCAATGACACCAGCTTCAATGCGGGCAGCCCCGAGATCACCACCAGCTTCGCGACCGCCAACGGGCTCGACTCCGCGCTGGCCCGCGCCGCCGATCTGCGCGTGGTGGGTACCCGCATCCTGGTCGCGGGCGCGATGCGTTTCGCGGGACCGAACGACGACGATTTCGCGGTCGCCGCCTTCACCACACCCGATGCAGCGCCGGTGTTCAGCGATGGGTTCGAGAACTGAGCAAGCGCCGCGCTGCGGGGCCGCGACACGACGCTGACCTGCGTGTCCGGGCCCATGCGCCGGGCCCACGCACCGGCCAACGCCGGGCGCGTGCCTACCCTCGCGCGCTGACGAGCGCTTCCCATCGGATGCAGCGCGATCCACCGCCCGGGCCAGGCTGAGAGGCTGAGAGCAAACCGCCCGCCCGCAGCGGCCGCCGCCGAACGACCGTGACGGCGATCGACCTCCTCAGCCGCTGAGCCGTCCGATCCCGCCGATCCGGTCGCGTGACGCCGGCTGCGAGGGCGAGCCTGCGCACGCCGGGCCGTTCCGGCGCTCGTCATCGTGGCCCTATGTCCTTTCCCCTCGTCCTGCGTCGCCTGCTGTTTCTGCTGTTTGTGCTGGCCTGCGTGGCGATCGCCGTGCATGCCTTCACCTACCTGTTCCGCGCGTTCAATCCGGGCAATCCCTTCCATGCCAGCTTTGCCGAAGCGGGTTGGGCGGTGCCGGGGCATTTCTTTGCGGCGGGCTTGGCCCTGCTGCTGTTGCCGCTGCAGTTCGCCCAGCGCCTGCGCGCGCGCTGGCCGGGGCTGCACCGTGTCAGCGGCTGGCTGTATGTGCTGGCGGTGCTGGTGGGCGGCGTGTCCGGGCTGATTCTGGCGCCGCGTGCGCTGGGCGGCTGGGCTACCGGCACTGCATTCATGCTGCTGGCCCTGCTGTGGCTGGGCAGCACGGGAATGGCGCTGTACTACGCGCTGCGCCGACGCTTCGATGCGCATCGACGCTGGATGCTGCGCAGCGCGGCATTGACCTTTGCCGCGCCAACGCTGCGCCTGCATCTGGTGCTGGGGCTGGCCGTGTTCGGGTTGGAGTTTCCGCCCGCCTATCTGCTGGCGGCGTGGTTGTGCTGGACGCTCAATCTGCTGGTGGTCGAGGCGTACCTGCGGCGGCGCTCGAGACCGTCGGCGCGCGCGCTCGACACTGGCTTGGGGTCTCGCCCAGCAGGCGCTTGAAGGCCGCGTTGAAGGTCGACTTCGAGGTGAAGCCCACTTCGAAGGCGATGTCGAGCGCGGTGCGCTGTTCGCCGGGATCGAGCAGGCGGGCCTGGGCCTCGCGCACGCGGTAGGCATTGACCCAGTCCCAGAACGGCTGACCGAAGCGACGGTTGATCACCGCCGACACCAGGTACTCCGGATAGCCGCTGCGCTTGGCCGCCTGGGCGATCGACAGCGCCGGCTGGCGGTAGAGATGCTCGTGCTCGAACAACTGCAGCAGGCGCCGGGCGACCTCGTCGAAGCGCGGATCTTCCGCCGCAGCGTCAGTCTCAAGATCAGCGCTGGCTTCAGGCGCGGGCGCCGCGTCCTGCGCCGCAGCGCCGTCGGGCCCCACAGCGGCCTCCGGAGCGGCCAGCGCCGCGATCTCGGCCGGCACCAGCAGGCTGCGGTAGCCCACCGCCAGCACGAAACCCGCGACCGCCACGTAGATCAGCTGATAGGGCAGCCACGGCACTGGCAGCAGCCACTGCGCCAGCGCCGTGGCCCAGATCAGACACTGCCAGGCCGCCACCCAGAGCAGCCAGCGCAGGGCTTCGGGATCGCCGTCCGAGCGGGTCGCGCGCAGTTGACGACGGTAGCGCAGCACCATCGCGACGGCCGCGGCGACGTAGCTGAGGCTGAAGCCGAACAGGGCAAGGCTGATGAGCAGCTCGCGCCCGCCATGGGCACCGAGCCGCATAGCCTGCAAGGTCTGCAGGAAGGTGTCGGTCGGCATGATCAGCAGATCGACGGTCAGCAGCAGACCCAGCACAAAGCCCAGACCATGGCGCAGATCCTCCCAGCGCAGCGAACGCGCCTGCACCCGGCTGCGCACATACAGGTAGAACAGGCTGGCGTGCAGGAAAGGGAACAGCGCCACCACCCGCAGCGCTCGAAAGCCATGAGCACCGGGATCCAGCATCGCCCACGCGCGCACGCCGAGGTCGAGCGCGATCAGCAGCATCCAGCCGGCCAGCAGACGCTCGCGCGGCCCCTGTCTCCACAGCGCGAGGCCCAGCAGCAGGCCCTGCGCGGCACCGATGCTGTAGATGAAGATCCAGAAGTTCATCAGAGCCTGCGTGCGGTCTCGTGCGTCGGACTGCAAAGCATAGTGCGTAAGTGACGCTGCGCCGGCGTCGCGCGCTGCGTGGACACGGCGCTGGACTCCATCGCACATCCCGCAGTGCAGCTTGACCGTGGCGCGTACGCCGGATAACAAGCGCGCACAGGACCGTTGTGGAGCGATGCCGTGTTGCCCAAGCACCGCCACATCCGCCACTGCTGCCGCACCTTCTACCTGAGCGAATGGTGGGACGAATAGCGCCGACCGCTAAGCGGTTAGCACACACCCGCCCCGCCCGCGCGCGCTGACTGCCGACGCGGGCCACATCGCCAGGAGTCACCCCATGCCACGCCTGCACGCCTTGCTGCTGTGCGCGTTCGTCGCGCCTGCGTTTGCCAGCATCACCCGCGAGACCGAAGACAACGACCGCGAAAGCCGCGCCGATGGGCCGGTTGCCGCGGGCATTACCGTGAGCGGCAGCCTGTCGACCCGCCGCGACGTCGATTGGCTGTGGTTCGATGTGCCCACCGCCGGCCGCATCGACCTGCGCCTTGACTATGACAGCGGGCGTGACTTCGACTGGCAGCTGTTCGCCGACAGCGGCCCGGCGGTGGCAAGCGGTTCAAGCAGCGAGATTCCAGAAGCCGGCAGCCATGCCGCCAGCGCCGCGGCGCGCTACTGGCTGAAGATCACCTCCTACAGCGGCAGCGGGCGCTGGTGGCTGGATTTCAGCTTCAGCCCGACGGGCGGTGCTGGCGATCCACGGCCCACGCCGCCTGCGACGCTGCAGCGCTGGCTGACCGGCAACCCCGAGAATGCCGATCGCAGCGCACAGGGTGGACCTGCCCTGCTGCTGATGGGCGGCAACTTCGACATCGATGAGGCGTTCGTGCAGCACGCGTATCCGATCATCAACGGTGGCGACATCGTGGTGCTGCGCACCGCCGGCAGCGACGGCTACAACAACTACCTCTACGCCCTGGCCACTGGACCGCTGCAGCCCGATTCGGTGGAAACCCTGCTGGTCGACACCCGCAGCAAGGCGGACTCCGCCTATGTCGCCTGGGCGGTGCGCAATGCCGAGCTGGTCTACTTCGCCGGCGGCGACCAGAGCGATTACCTCAACCAGTGGCAGGGCACCGCACTCGAAGCGGGCGTGCGTGAGGCCTGGGCGCGCGGCGCGGTCATCGGCGGCATCTCGGCTGGGCTCGCCATCCAGGGCGAGCACATCTACGACCCCAATGGCGTCAGCGGCGTCACCAGCAGCGAGGCCATCGCCGACCCTTACCGCAGCAGCCTGCGTTTCGCCCGCGACTTCCTCGGGCTGCCGGTGTTGGCGGGCGTCATCACCGACAGCCACTTTGCGCAGCGCGACCGCATGGGCCGGCTTCTCGCCTTCATGGCCCGCCTGCGCCAAGACGGTGTGGCGGCAAGCATCCGCGGGCTTGGCATCGACGAGGACACCGCTCTGTTCGTCGACGCCGACGGCCGCGCCGTGGTGGAGGGCGACGGCGCGGTCTATGTCATCGAAGAAACCGCCAGCACGGCGCGCGTGCAGGTGGAAGCGGGGCGACCGCTGATCTATCGCGACCTGCGCCGAATCCGTCTGCAGGCGGGCCAGCGCTACGACTTCGGCAGCGGCGCGCATGACGGCAGCACGCTGGTACTCAGCGTCGATGGACGCAACAGCCAGCCGCTGTCACCGACGAACCCGTACCCCTGAGGCGACACGGGTCAAGCACTGACGCGTTCGATCCGCGAGCGCGTCCGCCATGGCGCGCGGCACGACTGAAGTGTTCGGCGTTGTTATGGCCCGGACGTCATGCGCGAACGTCGCCTCTGCCGCGACCTGTCCACGGCCGGATCGCCGTGGACAGGTCGGAACGGCAGTGCATGCGGGAGTCTCCCTGCCGCCGAGCGGGACGCGCGGCGGGAACAAGCCGCCATGACGGAGCGGCGCGTGCCGGAAGCGGTGCCCTTCGGGCGCCGCTGTGGCACTCCGAAGGCGACACGCAAGATCAACGCAAGTGGCCGCTCAACGGCCGCGTTGCGGTCCGGGCGGGCGGCCCGGGCTCAGCGCGGAAGCAAGGTCTGACCCTTCGAGCAAGCGCCCGGAACACGCTGTCGCGACCCTGCGAATCCTGCTCGGGGCTCTCAAGAAACAGAACGATCGGCGCATCACCTGTTGCCGTCGCCCCCGCGAAGGCGGGGGTCCAGTAAAGGCTCGCCACTGTCGCAAGACCACTTGATCCCCGCCTCCGCGGGGATGACGAACCGATGTTTCTTCAAGAACACCTGGCCCGCCACGCGGGGCTGAGAGGCTCTCAAGAAACAGAAACGTACGTCATTGAAAGCATTAGAGCGCCTTCGCGGCGGCGCGGCATGAAAGACCGGCCCAAGCAGCGTCTAGGGAAGCTCTGAACAACGCGACCAACTGAGCCCTGGGCGGTCCCCAGCCGATTTTTTCGGACCTTCAGCCTGCTATCGCTCACCTATTTTGATTCTTCGACTCGCCCAAGGCTCTTTCGAACC
>NZ_JBILJQ010000118.1:0-8943 GCF_044377145.1 Aquimonas sp. | reverse complement strand
CAGCTGAGCTGCTCAGCACACCCGGCGCGCTCAAGGCCAGATCCACACCCGTTGAGCTCGATCTGCCGGAGGTGGTTAGTTAGAAAAAACGTCGCCGAGTGTTGGGAAAGGGTTGACACGTTCCGCCTGCCTGACCTGCCCTACCCGACCGAAGCGGCGCAGCCGCATATCGATGCCGAAACCATGCGCATCCACCACGGTCGTCACCATCAGGCCTACGTCAACAACCTCAACGCCGAGCTGCTGAAGGACGACCGGCTGCAAGGGCTGACCGTTGAGCAGATCCTGCGCGGCGTTTCCGACTACAGCATGGCCACCCGCAACAATGGCGGCGGCCACTACAACCACAGCCTGTTCTGGAGCCTGCTGGCCGCGCCCGGCACCGGCGGTGAACCCTCAGCGGAACTGGGCGCAGCGCTCACCGCCAGGTTCGGCTCGATAGCTCAGTTCAAAACCGCGTTCGAGAACGCCGCGCTGGGCGTGTTCGGCTCGGGCTGGGCCTGGCTGATTCTCGACGAGAACGGCGCGCTTGCGATCAGCACCACGCCGAATCAGGACAATCCGCTGATGGACACGGTCAGCCCTAACGGCGAGCCGCTGCTGGCGATCGACGTGTGGGAGCACGCCTACTACCTCGACTTCCAGAACGTGCGTGCCGACTACGTCCGCGGCTGGTGGCCGATCGTCAATTGGAACGAGGTCAATCGTCGCTATGCGGCCAGCGGCGGCGTGCGCACGGCCGAGGCCAACTCGGCAAACTGACACTTCACACTGCATCAAGCGCAGTCGTAGCCGAGACCGTCGCGGCCGGCGACTACACAGCACACACCAGGAACATCCCATGCACAACAGCTTCGATACTCGCGAAACCCTGACGCTTGGCAGCCAGAGCTTCACCGTGTTCAGCCTGTCCCGGCTGGAATCACACTTCAACGTCAAGCGGCTGCCGTTCTCGATGAAGATTCTGCTGGAGAACCTGTTGCGCTGCGAAGACGGCGTCACCGTCGTTCCCGCGCATGTTCAGGCCCTGCTCGATTGGAATCCGCAGGCTGAGCCGGAGATCGAGATCGCCTTCATGCCGGCGCGCGTCGTGCTGCAGGATTTCACCGGCGTGCCCTGCCTGGTCGACCTTGCCGCGATGCGCGATGCGGTGGTAAAACTCGGTGGCCGGCCCGAGCAAATCAACCCGCTGATTCCGTCGGAACTGGTGATCGACCACTCGGTGCAGGTCGATGTGTTCGGCACGCCCGAAGCGCTGGACCTCAATGGCAAGATCGAGTTTCAGCGCAACCAGGAGCGCTACAGCTTTCTGCGCTGGGGCCAGGGCGCGTTCGACAACTTCCAGGTGGTGCCGCCGAACACCGGCATCGTTCACCAGGTGAATCTTGAATACCTGGCGCGGGTGGTGATGACGCGAGAGGTTGGCGACGAGCTGCAGGCCTTCCCGGACACGGTGTTCGGCACCGACAGCCACACCACCATGATCAATGGTCTGGGCGTGCTTGGCTGGGGCGTCGGCGGCATCGAAGCCGAAGCGGCGATGCTGGGCCAACCCAGCTCGATGCTGATCCCGCAGGTGGTGGGTTTCAAGTTCACCGGCCAACTGCCCGAGGGCGCCACCGCCACCGATCTGGTGCTGACCGTCACCCAGAAGCTGCGCAGCCACGGCGTGGTCGGCAAGTTCGTCGAGTTCTTCGGCCCCGGCCTCGATCATCTGCCGCTGGCCGACCGCGCCACCATCGCCAACATGGCACCGGAATACGGCGCTACGTGCGGCATCTTTCCGATCGATGGCGAGTCGCTGAGTTACCTGCGCCTGTCCGGCCGCAGCGAGGACCACATCGCCCTGGTCGAGGCCTACGCCAAGCATCAGGGCCTGTGGCGCGATGCCGACTTCCAGCCCGACTACAGCGCTGTGCTGACCTTGGATCTCGCCGAGGTGCGGCCCTCGCTGGCCGGCCCGAAACGGCCGCAGGACCGTGTACTGCTGACCGAGATGAAGCAGAACTACCGCGACAGCGTGGCGCCGCTGGTGCAGGCACGCAATCAACGTGCGAATGTCGTCGGCGAGATGGTGTCCGAGGGCGGCGGCGCGGCGATCGGCAACCAGGAGGTGCTGCAGAACGGCTGTGTCGAGATCGAAATGCACGGGGAGAAGGTTCAGCTGAAGGACGGCGCCGTGGTGATCGCGGCCATCACCAGCTGCACCAACACCAGCAACCCCGCGGTGATGCTCGGCGCCGGCCTGCTGGCGCGCAATGCGGTGCGCAAAGGCTTGAAAGTCGCGCCGTGGGTCAAGACCTCGCTGGGGCCGGGCTCGCTCGTGGTCACCGACTACCTGCGCAAGGCGGGCCTGCTCGGCGAGCTCGAAGCGCTCGGCTTCCACGTGGTCGGCTATGGCTGTACCACCTGTATCGGCAACTCCGGGCCGCTGCCCGCGGAGGTCAGCGCCGGCATCGCCAAGGGTGATCTGACGGTCTCGGCGATGCTGTCGGGCAACCGCAACTTTGAAGGGCGCATCCACGCCGAGGTCAAGCTGAACTATTTGGCTTCACCGCCGCTGGTGGTGGCCTACGCGCTGGCTGGAAGCACCGATATCGATCTCAGCACTGAACCCCTCGGCACGGGCAGCGATGGCACTCCGGTCTACCTGCGCGACATCTGGCCCAGCAACCGGGAGATCGGCAACCTGATCGCCAGCACCGTCGGCCCGGAGCTGTTCAAGCAGAACTACGCAGATGTGTTCAAGGGCGATACCCGCTGGAACCAGATCAGTTCGCCGACCGGGAAGATCTACGCCTGGGACGCGGCCAGCACCTACATCAAGAATCCGCCCTACTTCGAGGGCATGAGCATGCAGGTCGGCCAGATCCAGGACATCACCGGCGCGCGCGTGCTTGGCCTGTTCGGCGACTCGATCACCACCGACCACATCAGCCCGGCCGGCAACATCAAGGCCAGCTCACCGGCAGGCGAATTCCTGCAGGCGCGCGGTGTCGAGCCGGCCGACTTCAACAGCTATGGCAGCCGCCGCGGCAATGACGATGTGATGGTGCGCGGCACCTTCGCCAATATCCGCATCCGCAACCGCATGCTCGGTGGCGAGGAAGGCGGCAACACCCTGCACCAGCCGAGCGGCGACAAGCTGCCGATCTACGATGCGGCGATGCGCTATCAGGCCGAGGGCGTGCCGCTGGTGGTGTTGGCCGGCAAGGAATACGGCACCGGTTCCTCGCGCGACTGGGCGGCAAAGGGCACCTACCTGCTCGGCGTGCGCGCGGTGATCGCCGAGAGCTTTGAGCGTATCCATCGGAGCAACCTGGTCGGCATGGGCGTGCTGCCGCTCGCCTTTCGCGCCGGCGAGAATGCGCAGACGCTGGGCCTGCTCGGCGACGAAGTCATCGCCATCCGAGGTCTGAAGGATGGCCACGCCCGAACCGCGCGCGTTGGCGCCCAGCGCGCCGATGGAAGCAGCATCGAGTTCGAGGCGCAGGTGCTGCTGGCGACGCCAAAGGAGATCGAGTACCTACGCCACGGCGGCCTGCTGCATTACGTGCTCAGGCAGCTTGCGGCGAAGGGATAGACTCCGGCTTGGAAGACGCAGCCGAAGCGACGGCCCCGGCCCATCGGACGCCACTCAGCGCTTGATGGGCCGGGCCGACGGCGAAGGGACGATTTCGCAGCGATGCGAGCCACTGCGCGAGCGTCGCGATGGCGCCAGCGCGGATGCGCTCGCGGCAAGTTCGCGCGGAAAGCGGTCAAGCGCACAGGCTTCGACTTGCACCATCCGGCTTCGGCAGCACTCACCCCAGCAGCACGCGCGCCTTGGCCGCTTCCGGCGCCTGCGGGAAGCGCCGCATCAGCTCCTGCAGGCTCGCCCGCGGATCGCTGCCCTGCCCGCCCTGGCGTTCGGCCAGGGCGAGCTTCAGCCACAGGCGCGGCTGCAGCGTCGGCTCCAGATCTCCCGGCATCTCGCGCAACAGTGCGCGCACCTGCTCCAAGCGCATGGAGTTGAGTTGCCGTTCAAAGCCCGCAGTGAGCGCCTCGGCGCTGACCCGCGGCGAGCCGCTGCAGGCTTCTTTCAGTAGCGCCTGCTGGGCATCAAGGCCGAGCGCGCGCGCCGACAGCAGTTCGGACAGCAATCCGCCGGCCTGCGCCATGCGCCCGGCGTAGCGTGCGCAGCGATAGCGTGCGATGCCCGCACGCGGACTCGCGGCCAGGTCAGGATCTTCCTCTGCCAGCGCCTGCAGTGCGGCCTCCGCTTCGGTGATCTGCAGGCTGCCCAGGCGTTGTTCGGCTTCGCTCAACAGTGCGGCACCCTGTTCACCGTGTGAACTGTCGGCTGCATCGAGAAAGTCCTCGCGCACCCGGCCGAGCCGCTGCACCGCGATGCCGAACAGCGCACCGGTGATCAGACCGCCGGCATGCGCTTCGAAACCGATGCCGACATCCGGGTTGGCCAGAAGATTGAACAGCTCCCAGCCCAACCAGGCTGGAAACAGCAGCAGGGCCGGCGCGCGCACGTAGTCGAACACCACAAAGAACCAGTAGAAAAACCGCACCGGTCGCAGGCCCCAGATCAGGCAATAGGCGCCCATCAGAGCCGCCACCGAACCGGAGGCGCCGAGGCCCGCGTGCGGCTGGCCCCAGTTCCAGAAAAGCGAGGCCACACTCGAACCGATTGCGCCCAACAGATACAGCAGCACCAGCAGGCGGCCGCCCACCGCGCCTTCGACCAGCATGCCAAGCATCACCAGAAACAGCATATTGCCGATCAGATGACCCCAGCCGCCGTGCAGAAAGGCTGCGCCGATCAAGCGCGCCGGGTCGAAATCCTTCGACTGCAGCTGGTAGCGCCAGGTCCAGCTGCTGCCGAGTTCCTGCAGATGCGCCTCACGCAGGGCCTGCCATTCGGCGGGGTCCGCCAGCGTGCCGCTGGCCAGCAGCTGCTGCTGGAAGTCTGGATCCAGATCAACCAGTTCGGACAGCTGCTGCGAGCGGATCGGCTCAGGCGCCGCCTGCAGCATGGCCAGCATGGCCTGCATACGGCCCGACAGCGCGCGCTCGGCGTGCTCGATGTAGGCATCGATCTCCAGCGCGGCCAGGCCGGAGTCGACATAGCGCTCGCGCGCGTGCGCCTCGCGCGCCGGGTCGCCGCTCTGCAGGGCCATGAACACGAATACGTTGAACGCCACCAGCAGCAGCGTCGCCCACGGCAGATGGCGACGGTCCAAGGGATGATGCAGTGGCAGAATCAACATGCGGCGGCCGCTGGGCAAAGTGAGCGCTGCAGTGTAAACGTGCCGTCCCCACCCCGATACGAGCAGCCGCCGCACATGTCACGTTGGCGTCCACCTGCCCCAGGCTCGACCCCGATTATCACCCGCGAGGGTTTTGAAACCCTGCGCAACGAGTTGAACCATCTGTGGCGCGAGCAGCGCCCGGAGGTGGTGAAAGCCCTGACCGCAGCCGCCGCCGAGGGCGACCGCAGCGAGAACGCCGAGTACATCTACCGCAAGAAGCAGCTCGGCGAGATCGACCGTCGCGTGCGCTATCTGACCAAGCGGCTGGAGGCACTCAAAGTGGCCGAGGGTCTTCCTGCTGATCGCGATGCGATCTACTTCGGCGCCTGGATCAGGCTGGAGCAGGTCGACAGCGGCGAGCAGCTGCACTACCGGATCGTCGGCCCGGATGAAACCGATGCCGGCAAGGGCTACATCAGCATCGACTCGCCGCTGGCGCGCGCCGCGCTCAAGAAGCGCGCCGACGACGAGTTCGAGGCCACACTGCCGGCCGGCCTGCTGCGCTTCGCGGTGTTGGAGGTGAGCTACAGCTTGCCGACCACGCACGCCGACGGCTGAGATCACCCGATCGCTGCCACGCACATCTCTCCATCGATGCTGATGCACTCGGCACCGCCCTGCCCGTCCGGGCGCAGGCCGTCGGTTGTACCAATCGCGCGCAGAAGCGCCGGGCTGTGGCTGACCACCAGCAGCGCAACGGGGAACTGCGCCAGCGCGTGTTCAACTGTCGCGGTGGGGACGCCGGTTGCCCGGCGGCCCCCACACAGATCCGCATGAGCGTCACTACCGCATACGGTTCCTGCCTAAGGTCGTGACGGAGCGGATCGTTGCTCGGGATAAGGGTGCATTCGACGGCAGTAGGGAATAGGTCGACGAGCAAAACGGTTTGAACCGGTCCCACGACAGCCGATGGCGCTGACTCCGCCGCAGCAGCGCGTGCCGCCATGCGCGGCACACTTCGCTACGGAAGCCTTCAAGGGGCTGCAGATTCCCGGGGACAGCGTTGTAGTTGAAGTAGCCCTGCACCAGACGCTTTGGCCACTGCCCCACGACATTGGGCGGTTCATGCCAACGACGCGTCAGCGTGTCGCGGAGGGTGCACAACGTCGCCCCCATCCGCTTCCTTCACCGTGAGGCGAAGCAGGCGGAACCGGTCATGTTGGTCGGCAACGCAACAGTGCGTGAAACCGCGGAATTCGAACGTGTCCGATTGACCTTTCTGCCCCCGTTCACGGCGAATCTCCGCCGCGAAACGACCGGACCCGATCAGGCCCAGCTTTGTGCGACTCGGTCAGTGGCTTGACCGACGGGGCCGGCACACTGATGTCACCCTCAGAACAGTCGACCTACCGGCACTGCCTGATCTTGTCGGTGATGCGCTCCGAGCGAACCGACGAGCCCACGGCCCGATGGTCGAGCTGGTCAGCACCAGCACACTCGGAGTTGATCACTTCAACGGACTTGCGTGCAGCGATCGCAGTCGGCCCGGCGCTTGATCGTGATCCGCGGCGCGCGCCACCGGTCGGTCAGCAGCGCTGATCGACTATGCAGGATGCATTCGTCCGGGATCTGACAACTAGGTCACGGCGATAGGTGGGGTGGGCGAACGCATACAAAGCACGACGTCAAGGGTCGCGAGATTCAGGCACCAAGCAAAAGTTCATGCTGAGCAAGCCCGACAGGTTGCTACGGAAGCCCATGGACGCTGGATGGAGCTTTCGCATAACGCATTCGACTTCTTCGGCACGTGCTTTGCGATGCGATGGAACGCGGCACCCGCGCCGCCGCCTCACAACTTTGCCGTGCTACTCGAGGCTGAACACCTGATCGACGCCGAGCCCGAACACCCGCGCCATGCGCAGCGCCGATTCCAGCGACGGGCAGTAGCGTCCCTGTTCGATCGCGATAATGGTCTGACGAGAGACACCCACGTCACGCGCGAGTTGTTCCTGTGTCATCTCGCCATGCTGGAAGCGCAGTTCGCGGATGCGATTGGTGATCTTGCCGCGAACCCGGGTCACCACACACCTCCATGGCGGTAATAGCGCAGCACCGCAGCGTACTTGGCGATCTGCGCCAACACGATGAAGAGGAACGCGAGATTGGTGACCACGAGCGCCGGCCACTGCAGCAGCGCCACCACCGGCACCACCCAGATTCCGAAGGCGAGCACCAGATAGGCCACGCGCGAACCGGCCCGCTCGGCGTCGCGGTCACGCTCGTCCTCGGCTTCATCCAACTCGGAGCTCGGCGCGTGCGCCAGCGCGATCACGGCGTGCCCGACGCCAGCGACAATGGCCACCAGAAGGGCCGAACCGAAGAAAAGCGGGATGATCAGAACCGGCGCGCGCCACGTCAGCAGGGCGTAGGCGATGTAGGTCAGCGCCAGTGTGCACAGCATGAGCAGCGCGCTCTTCTGTCGGAACGAGCCCTGCGACTCGCGCACGGATCCCGTTTGCAGGCGTGACTTGCGCGCGCGGAGCGCGGCGAGCCAGACGGCAGCGGCCACCACCACATTTATCACGCCGCCCAGTACAGTCTGGCGGTCGCCGGTGAGATAGACGATCAGCGAGACCCACGGCGCCGCCGCCAGGGAGACGATGGCCACAAGGGTCAGGAACTGGTCGTGCTCCAAGCGCCCGTCCCCACGGCGCGAGTACAGGCGAGCGACGAGGACGCCGCATGCCACGGTCCACAACACGATGGGCACGAGGGCAACGAGAACGGATGACGACATGAGAGTACTCCGGGTGGGGGCATGCCTTGCTGAAGCAATGTAAAGCTAACCTTACATCCTTGGGACGTCAAGAGGACTTTACATTGCCTCCGCTGGGCAAGCGGAAGCTGACTCCACGCAAGAAAAAAGTCGGCATGCGAGCCGGCCTTCATCGATAGAGAACCCCGGCAAGCCAGCGCGAACGTCAACTAGCCTTGGGCCGCGCTTACTCCGCGCCCTGCGGCAGCACCACCGACATTTTCGCCTCGGATTTGCTGCCGCAGCCCTCGCACATTTCCTCGCGCTAGAACATGTATCCCTCGGGTAGCAACGTGTCGTGCACGTCCACCTTGTTGCCCATCGCCATCTCGAATCCAAGTGCACGCGCACTGCGCAACGGCAGCATCCGGTCAATGGGCGTGAAGGAGCCGTTCGGGCTTGACCAGCACGAACAGCGTCTCGCCGTCGCCGCCGGCAACGAGATACGGATCTATGACGCCGCCGCGAAGATCACGCACGTGTTTCACAATCCGTGGTTCGCCCAGTTGCACTCGGTGTATTTTTCCGACGATGGATCGCGTCTGCTCACCGTTTCCACCGGCTTCGACACAGTGCTCGAATTTGACATCGCGCGCGAACGCCTGACGTGGGCGTGGAATGCTTGGGACCACGGGTACGATCTCACGCCGTCCGGGATTCGCATCCGTCGCGGCAGCGCGCCTACGGGACCGGCGCCCCGCAGCCTTGTCACGGTGGACGACCCGGCGGCGTGGAGGGGCTTCGGTCTGCCGACCGGTCCGGAACGTGTCAACCCTTTCCCAACACTCGGCGACGTTTTTTCTAACTAACCACCTCCGGCAGATCGAGCTCAACGGGTGTGGATCTGGCCTTGAGCGCGCCGGGTGTGCTGAGCAGCTCAGCTGC
>NZ_JBILJQ010000062.1:0-33296 GCF_044377145.1 Aquimonas sp. | reverse complement strand
GGGCGCAGCCCCCGCGTTGGCGAGCCATCGCGCGGATTTCAGCGCGCGAGCAGCTGCCGCAAGGCCTCGGCGATGCGAGCGGTCTCACGCAGGGGTTCGACCCGCCAGGTACTGTAGTCAAGCTTCAAGGGTCGCACCCGGCCCCGCTCCAGCAGCGCCCGGTACAGGCCGGCCAATTTGCCGCGCAGCGGCCGGGTCAGCGGACACAGCACGGGCACCGCGGTGGCACAGGCTTCGGCCAGCATGTTGGCGGAATCCGGCGTGACGATGATGCGGTCGGCCCAGGCCAGAAACCCGGCGTAAGGATTGGCCCCGTCGGCATCGCCGTGCCACTGCCGCCCGGGCAGGTCGGCCAGATCCTGACGCGCAGCCGTGCGCAGCCAATCCGGAGTGCGTCGTGAGCTGCTCAGCAACAGGCTGCCGCCATCGCGCGCCTGCCAGTGCCGCAGGATCGCGCAGAGGTGATTCCAGAGCCCGCGGTCCAGATCGAAGGCGGCATGCGAACCGCCCAGAAGCACCAAGGTGCGCGGACCCGGCAGCCGCGACAGCTCGGCATGCGCGATCCGCGCGCGCGCCAGCGCGGCGCCGTCAATGCCATGCAGGCCGCCGCTGAAATTGAGTACGTTGGGTCCGCGCAGGGCATCGTGGTCGGGCGCCAGTACCGCGTCGAAATGGGTCGGGTCGATCCGCGGGTCGAGAATCTGCACCGCGCGGCAGTTCGGAATCCGCGTCCGCAGCCAACGCGTGGCAAGTGCCGCCTGACGGCCACATCCGATCGCCAGCCGCGGCGGCTCGGTCAACGCCGCCGCGAACACAGGCCCGAATGCGCTGGCAGTAGCGGGCAGCACTCGCGGCGCCAGCCAGCGCCAGGGCACCGCGGTCGACAGTACGAATTCGCGCGGGGCGATTCCCAGAGCCTGCGCCAAGGCCTCAGCCGGGCGGCGGTTGCCGGCAGCGCCGTCACTCAGAACCCAGGCGGGAGCAAGCTCAAGGTCCACGACACTCCCGGCACGGATCTGCAACACAGCGTTGCATCGGAGCCGGATTATTCCACGCATGCGCGCAACTACACTGCGCCCCGGGTCGGAGGGTGCGCGGTTCACGCTCACGTCGTGATGACCCGCGCCTACCTAGCCTTTACAGTTGTGAAGATCAGCGTTCCGCGCCGCGAGACAGCCTCAGCTGCTGCACGCCCACCGCCCCACCGATGGAGACCCCGATGACTTCGATCGACAGCAACGCGCTTGAACAGCTTTTCCTGAAGGCTCGAACCCACAATGCCTGGCAGGCCAAGCCGGTCCCGTCCGATCTTCTGCGGCAACTCTACGACCTGGTGAAGATGGCGCCGACCAGTGCCAACTGCTCGCCGGCGCGCTTCGTTTTCATCAGCACGCCCGAAGCCAAGGCCCGCCTGAAGCCGGCGCTGTCGGCCGGCAACCTTCAGAAGACGCTGACGGCACCGGTCACCGTGATCGTGGCCAACGATCCCAAGTTCTACGACAAGTTGCCCTACTTGTTTCCCCACGCTGATGCGCGCAGCTGGTTCACCGGCGACGCCAAGGTCGCCGAGACCACGGCCTTCCGCAATGGCACCCTGCAGGTGGCCTATCTCATTCTCGCCGCGCGCGCCTTGGGTCTCGATGCTGGCCCGATGTCCGGCTTCGACAATGCCCTGGTCGACCAGACCTTCTTCAAGGACAGCGGCTACAGCAGCAACGTGCTGGTGAACCTCGGCTACGGCGACTCCGCCGCGCTGTTTCCGCGTAGCCCTCGCCTGCCGTTCGACGAAGCCTGCGAAATTCTCTGATCCAGGACTCCAGATCGCGCAACACCACCCCCGCGCCACCCACCGCAGCAACGCACTGGCGCGGACCGCGCCTCAATCCCACAGGAGTCACCCCATGCTGAAGCCCATCGCCGCCGCCCTGCTTGCCGCCAGTTTCGCCGCCCCCGCCTTCGCCGCTCCGCAGCCGGTCGAGATCGACCTGTCGCATACCCGCGTGTGGTTCTACGTCAACCACCTCGGCTTCTCCGATATGTACGGCGACTTCACCAAGTTCGACATCGACCTCAAGGTCGACCCCGAGAACCTGGCCAACTCGACCGTCACTGCCAGCATCGACACCAGCACGGTCGACATGCGCCACGACGGCTTGAACAAGCACCTCGCCAATGCCGACTTCTTCAACGTCACCGAGTTTCCGGCGATCCGCTTCGAAACCACCGGCGTGACCGCTGCCGGCGACAACAAGCTGGCCGTGGCCGGCAACCTGACCCTGCTCGGCGTGACCAAGCCGGTGACGCTGGATGTGACCGTCAACAAGATCGGCGAGCATCCGATGCGCAAGACCCCGTGGGTCGGCTTCAACGCCACCACCACCATCAAGCGCTCGGAGTTCGGCATGGGCTACGCCGCGCCGGCGGTCGGCGATGACATCAAGATCTCGATCGGCCTTGAGGGTGCGCTCAAAGCCGCTGAATAAGCGCGGCGGCCCTGCCGCATCGGTGACACCCGCAAACGGGGCGCTTCGGCGCTCCGTTTGCGTTCGCCCAGGCCTCAAGCGGGTCGCGGCCAGTGCTGCCGGGATGCAGGCTCAGAGCCGCTTGGCGTACAGAAAGGCCTCGCGCCGGATACGGAATTCGGCCGCGCCGCCGCCCATCTGGGCGCGCACCTGCAGCTGGTCACCATTGATCGCGAGCAGCTCGACCACCCGCGGCCCGCTGTGGCGGGTCCACACCCGCACGCGCTCTCCGACCATTCCGGTCAGCGCCTCCCACTGCAGGCGATCCGGCTGCTCGATGACGTCCGGCGCCCAGTCGTCGTTGCTATCGACCGCTGCGGCGACAGCCGGGCGGGCACTCGGCGACGCCAGCGCGGAAGTCGGCGGCGACACCGCGATGCTGGCTGGCGGTGCGACGGCAGCGACCGTGGTGGTTGGAGCCTCAGGGAGCGAAGCGTCCGCGGTCGCCGTTGTTGCTGAGGCGCGCCGCCCTTGCGCCGCGCGCTCCCGCTCGATCAGGGTCCAGGTAGCGACGCGGCTGTCGTAATCGGCCAAGGGACGCTCCGTGCGCAGGCCCGGCTCCAGCGGATAGCTGCGTCCGCTGCGCTCGAAGTGCGCCTGCAGCCGCGGCAAGACCTCGGAGCTGAGGCGCTGCTCATAGAACTCATTCGAATACAGCGGCGGGCTGTAGGCGAGATCGATCACAAAGCTGCCGCCGTTGCGGGCGAAGTCGCCATAGCCGGCCATCGCCTGCGCGCTGACCCCGAAACCTTCGTGGGCAAACACCCGCTCGATCGACTCGATATGGCGGCGCACAAAGCTGGCCTCATCAATGCCGGCAAGCTCCGCGCAGTGACGGTTGCGGGCGGCGACAAAGCCGAGATCCTCGACCTCGAAACGCTCGCTCAGTACCTGGGTCTGCATGTGGTCCAGCACCAGCGCGTTGGAGCCGCCCAGCATCTGCTCCTTGCGGGTGACCCGCGTACGCGACACGCCGGGCACTTCCAGCCGGATCTCGACGTCCAGATCCTCGCCGTTGATGTCGTAGTCGAAGCGGACCTCGCTCGGCCCCGCAACAAGGCCCAGGTCGGCCAGCTCGAATCGCCGCCAGCTCAGGGTGTTGGAGCAACCTTCGGCGTCGAAGGGCGATGCGTTGTCGACGCTGACCGGACCGAGGTCGCCCAGGGTCGGGTCGGTGTGCTCCTCGTGCTGCTCGACGTTGAGCAGGGCCAGGCGGATGCGGTCGATGCGGATCCGATGGGTGCGCTTGCGCAGGATCAGGTTCGGAATCACCCAGTGCCAGCCGGGCGTCTCCGCCACCACGTAGTCGGCGCGAACCAGCACCTCGCCGGTTTCGTCATCGAGGATGCGGAAGTCCTTGGCGTACAGGTCGCCGTCCCACTCGAACCAGGCGCCACGAAAGGTGGCCTCCATGTCGCCGTAGGCGACCAGAATGCTGCGCGAGATGAAGTACTCGGCGCGGTCCAAGCTCCACCACACCAGGGCGGCGATCCCAAGCACAACGCCAAAAATTCGCTTGAAATCGACCGGCTTGGCCGCGGCGGCTCTTGTTCTGGACATGTACGGGCTGGGCCGGTGGCGGTTGTCGTAGCCGAGCATAGCCGGCCGCGGCCGACCTGCGTAGCGGGCCGCCGTCACGACCTGCAACACCGCCGCAGGCGCGCCGAGGCGCTAGAATCCGGGTCCTCCGCCTTCTCCGCAGCCGTCCGCCATGTCCGCTCCCGCCAGCCGCAACGACCGTCCCGCCAATGCGCAGAACCGCTACGAAGTCAGCCGGGCCGATCTGCCGCTGGCCTGTCCGATGCCCGGCATGGCGCTGTGGAACTCGCATCCGAAGGTCTACCTTCCGATCGAGGCCACCGGCACCGCGGACTGCCCCTACTGCGGCGCCACCTACGTGCTGAAGGGCTGAAAGCGCCCACCGGTGCCGCGTCCTCTGACGGTTGTCCAACTGCTGCCCGCGCTCGAATCGGGCGGCGTCGAGCGTTCGACGCTTGAGATCGGTCGTGCGCTGGTCGCTGCCGGCCACCGCTCGTGGGTGGTCAGTGCCGGCGGCCGTCTGGTCGAACGGCTCGAAGCTGAAGGCAGCAGCCATATCGAGTTCAAAGTCGGCGCGAAGTCGCTGCTGACCCTGCTCAAGCTGCCCGCGCTGCGCTGGCTGCTGCGCGAACTCAAGCCCGACATCGTGCATGCGCGCTCGCGGCTGCCGGCGTGGATGGCGCGGGCTGCACTGGTCGGTTTGAAGCCACCGCCGCACTTCGTCACCACCGCGCATGGCTTGAACTCACCCGGCCGCTACAGCGCGGTGATGACGCGCGGCGAGCAGGTGATCTGCGTGTCCGAAAGCGTGCGCACCTACCTGCTGCAGCACTATCCGCGCACCGACCCCGACAAGCTGGTGGTGATCCCGCGCGGGATCGAGCCGGCCGACTTCCCCGCCGATCTGTGCATCGATCCGACCTGGCGGCGCGAGTTCTTCGAGCGCTATCCGCAGCTGCAGGGCGCGCCCATCCTGACCCTGCCCGGTCGCGGCACCCGTTTGAAGGGCCATGCCGAAGCCATCGAGCTGCTGGCCGGCCTGGCAGGTCGCGGTGTCGATGCCCGGCTGTTGCTGCTGGGGGCCGCCGAAGCGGGGCGCGAAAGTTATCTCGCTGAACTTCAGGCGCTGGCGCGCGGCCGCGGCGTCGACCAGCAGCTGGTGATCACGCCGCCGCGCAGCGACGTCGCTCAGGTCTACGCGCTCAGCGCCTGCATCCTGCAGCTGTCGAACAAACCCGAGGCGTTCGGGCGCACCGTCATCGAGGCCCTGCACATGGGCGTGCCGGTGCTGGGTTTCGACCACGGCGGCGTCGGCGAGCTGCTGCACGAGCTCTACCCGGTCGGCGCGGTGCCGCTGGCGGATGGCCCCGCCCTGCTCGATGCCGCCCAGGCCCTGCTCGAAGCGGCGCCGCCGGTGGCGGCGTTCGCGGGCTACCGGCTCGCCGACATGCAGCGCGCCACGCTGGCGCTGTACACCGGTCTGGTCGAGCCGCACTGATGAGTTTCGGCGGCCTGCGCGACTCGCTGCGTGCGCAGCCCGCGGCTTGGCTGCTGGTCTCCGTGTTCGCCCTGCTGCCGTTTGGGCGCAGCGCCGAACTGCCGCTGCTGGTGATGGCAGTGCTGGGGCTGCCCATGCTGCGCGACCTGCTGGAGCGCGATGCCAGCGCGCCACGCATCGCCGGCCTGGTATTCGCGGCCTACTGGCTGCCGGAGTTGGTGTCGGCGCTGGATTCGGTGGCGCCGTCCAAGAGCTGGACCGAAGTCGCTGCCGACCTGCGCTTTCTGCCGTTCTTGCTGTATGCCCAGCGTGGCCTGGCCGTGCCCGGCGCAAGTGCACGCGTGCTGCAGCTGTGCGGGCTGGTGCTGGCGCTGTGGTGCGTGGACGCCCTGGTGCAGGCGGGCTTCGGGTTCTCACTCGGCGGCGCCAATCGCAGCGACCGCCTCAGCGGAATTTTCGGTGATGACAACCTCAAGCTCGGCGGCGTGATGGCGGCGCTGTCCCCGCTGCTGCTGCTGCCGGCTCAGGCGCGATTCGGCTGGCGCGGCTTCGCGGTGGCGGCGACGGCTCTGCTGCTGGTGATCCTGCTGGCCGGCGCGCGCGCGGCCTGGGCCAGCTACGCGCTGGTGCTGGGACTACTGCTGTGGCGCGCCGTTCCGTCCCTGAAGTATCGACTGGCCGGCGTAGGCGCCGCGGTGCTGCTGGCGCTGGCCGCTGGCTTGGCGCTGCAAGCCGGTTCCGAGCGCTTCGCCGAACGCGTCGAGCGCAGCGCGGCGGCGTTCAGCGGTGACCCGGCCGAACTCGACCGCGCACTGTCGTTCCGGCTGCCGATCTGGCGCGCAGCGCTGTCGATGATCGCCCAGCACCCGCTCAACGGTGTCGGCGTGCGCGGCTTCCGCTACGCCTACCCCGAACACGCCGAGGCCGACGACCGCTTTCTGCAGGAGGCCGGCGAAGACGGCTTCGGCGCCTACCACGCGCACCAGATCGTGCTGGAGATCCTTAGCGAGACCGGTGGCTTCGGCCTGCTGTGCTGGCTGCTCGGTCTGGGGTTCGCGCTGCACTATGCGCGACAGCAGTCCTTGCAGGCGCGGTGCGCCGCCTGGCCGGCCACCCTGGTGCTGATCGCCCTGCTTTTTCCGCTCAATACCCACTACGCGGTGTACTCGAGCTTCCAGTCGCTGCTGCTGTTCGCGGCGTTGGCGCTGTGGCTGGGTGCGCTGGGCAGCCGCCCGCGGGCATCCGTTGAGGCGGCAAAGCCGGCGCCGCCCCCGCCAGCAGGCTGATCCCCGGTCGGATCGATGGATGCATGGATGGCGCGCCAGCCCGTGGGCTGGCAGTGTGTGCGGGTCTCGTCTCAGCCAGAACAATCCAGCATGCAAACCCTTACGCTCCGTTTCGGCGCAGACAACGCCCTGCTCGGGCTGTACGGCGGCCAGCTGCTCAGCTGGCAGAGTCGCAGCCGTGAGCGCCTGTTCCTGAGCCCGCGCGCGGTGCTGGACGGCAGCAGCGCCATTCGCGGCGGCGTGCCGGTGATCTTCCCGCAGTTCAGCGCGCGCGGCCCGTTTGGCCGCCACGGCTTTGCGCGCTGCAGCCGATGGTCGCTGTCGGCGCAGGCGCAGGACCGGATCGAACTCGAACTGGTCGACAACCTCGACACGCTGCGGCTGTGGCCCTACCGCTTCCGTGTGCTGCTGCTGGTGCAACTCCAGCAGGATGCGCTGCAGATGCGCCTGAGCGTGGAGAACCGTGATTCGCGGAGTTTCGAGTTCAGTGCGGCCCTGCATGCCTATTTCGCGACCGCGTTGGCATCGACCTGCATCCGTGGCCTGGCACAGGCCGCCTTCGAAGAATCCGGGTCGCGTCACTTCGCGGGCGCAGACGTGCTCTTGAGGCCGCAGGCGCCACTCGACCGGATCTACACGGGCGGCGACGATCAACTGCAGCTGCACGACGGCCAGCACGGACTGCGGCTGGAGCGCAGCGGCTTTGACGATTGGGTGGTCTGGAACCCCGGGCCCGAGGCTGCGGCAGCCCTGCCCGACCTCGGCGCCGAGGCTGCGGCGAACTTCATCTGCATCGAGCCCGGCTGCATCCTGCAGCCGCCGAGGCTGGCTCCGGGCGCGAGCTGGAGCGGCAGCCTGCTGATGACGGTGGACGACTGAGGGCCGCTGAAGACCTCGCGTCTGGTCTGACCGACCGACCCGTGGTTCGCTCGCAGTGGTTCGCTCGCGCAGGCATTCGCGCGATGGCGGGCGGCAGGCCCTTGGGCTGCGCCACTGCGGATTTTCGCAGTCGGTATGCTTAGCGGCCTTAAGCGGTCCCCTGCAGCGGGCTGCGTCTGCCGAATCGAGGTCACACCATGGGTCCGAGCCGCCTGCTCGTTGTTGACGACGAGCCCGACATCCGCCAGCTGCTGTCCGAGGTGCTGGGCGATGAAGGCTACAGCGTCGACACCGCCGAGCACGCAGACGCCGCACGCGCTGCACGCGTCGGCCGCACTCACGACGCCGTGCTGCTGGACATCTGGATGCCAGGCACCGATGGCATCGCGCTGCTGCGCGAATGGAAGTCAGCGGGCGACGACACCCCGATCGTGATGATGTCCGGCCACGGCACGATCGAAACGGCGGTCGAAGCCACTCGCCTCGGCGCCTATGACTTCATCGAGAAGCCGATCAGCCTGGCCAAACTGCTGATCACCCTGGAGCGCGCGCTGGAAGCGCAGCGTCTGCGCGCCGACAACCAGGCGCTGCGCAAGCAGCTGGCGCCGCCAGTGGCACCGCTCGGCGGCTCGGCCGCGATGCAGCATCTGCGTGGCCAGCTTGAGCGTCTGGCCGCGGTCGAGGCGCCGGTACTGCTGCTTGGCGAGCCCGGCACCGGCAAGGAGAGCCTGGCGCGCTGGATGCACGAGCTCAGCGCCCGCCGCGACCAGCCTTTTGTCACCGTCGCCGCCGGCGCGATTGCCGATGAAGCGGCCGCCACCACGCTGTTCGGAGAGGAACACGAGGGCGGCAACATCAGCGGCCTGTTGGAGCGCGCCGAAGGCGGCACCCTGTACCTGGACGAGATCGCCGAGCTTGGCCCGGAGCTGCAGCTGCGGCTGTCGAGCGTGCTGGAGCGCCGCGAAATCCTGCGCGTCGGCGGCCGTCAGCCGGTGCCGCTGCGGGCCCGGGTGATCGCCGCCAGCGCGCTCGATCTCGACGCCGAACGCAGCGCCGGTCGCCTGCGCGAAGCCCTGTACTACCAGCTCAACGTGCTGCCGGTCAGCGTGCCCGCCTTGCGCGAACGCGGTGACGATGTGGTCGTGCAGGCACAGGCTCTAGCCGACCATTTCGCCGGCCGCGATCGGCTGCCGCCGCGCCACTTCAGTACGGCTGCGGGCACGCGTCTGAGCGGCCACAGCTGGCCCGGCAATCTGCGCGAGCTGCGCGCACTCGTGCAACGGCTGCTGGTGCTGGGCGGCGCGGAGGAGATCAGCGCGGCGGAGGTCGATGCCGCGCTGGGCGCCCGTCCCTTGCCTGCGCATGCCGCAGCAGAAGGCGGCTTCGCGGCCGATTTCGAATTGCCGCTGCGCGAGGCGCGCGACCTGTTCGAGCGCGCCTACCTGATGCACTGGCTCGATCGCAGCGAGGGCAGCGTCGGCAAACTGGCCAAGGTGGCGGGCATGGAGCGCACCCATCTGTACCGCAAGCTGCGCGACCTCGGCATCGAGCTGCGAAATGCCAAGGACAGCTGAGCAACCACCCAGCGCGGGCGAAGCGCCCGTGCGGGTACTGCACTTCGTCACCGGCGGCTTTTCCGGCGGCGCCACCCAGGTCGCGGCGGCCCTGTGCGAGACGCCGAACGCCGGTGGTCGCATCCAGCCGCTACTGGTGCTGCGGCGCAAGCGCCATACCGATCCCGAGCGCATCGCGGCGCTGCGCGCGCGCGGCATAAAGGTCGAAGTCGTGCCGGGCTGGTCGCATGTGGCCTCGGTCCTGGCCCTGCTGCGGCTGTGTCGACGCTTCCGCCCCGACGTGCTGGTCGCGCACGGCTTCAGCGAGCACCTGTGGGGCCGTTACGCCGGCCTGCTGGCCAAGGTGCCGTTCCTGGTGCAGGTCGAACACAACACGCGCGAGCGCTACACGCGTTTTCGCTTGGCGCAGTCGCGCTGGCTGGCCGCGCGCACCGCGCGCATCGTCGGTTGCTCCGAGGGCGTGCGTCAGGTGCTGCTGGCGCAAGGCCTGCCGGCCGAGCGCTGCATCGCGATCAGCAACGGCATCCGCACCGAGCCCTTTGCCGATGCGGAGTCACAGCCGTTCGCGCAGCGTCAGGCCGGCATCGTGATGGTCGCGCGCTATTCGCGGCAGAAGGACCACTCCAGCCTGCTGCAGGCGCTGGCCCTGCTGCGCGAGCGCGGGATGAGGCCCACGCTGTTTCTGGCCGGCGGCGGCAAGTCGCTGCACCGGCGTCCGGTCGAGCAGCTCGCGCAGAAACTGGGTCTGGCTGAGCAGGTGCAGTTTCTCGGCGTCATCCAGACCGTGCCGCAGCTGCTGATGAGCGAGCAGATCTGCGTGCTCAGCACCTGCTACGAAGGCATGCCCCTGGCCCTGATCGAAGGCATGGCCGCTGGCTGTGCGGTGGTCGGCTCACGGGTGCCCGGGGTGCAGGAGTTGATCCGCCACGGAGAGGACGGCCTGCTGGTCGAGGCCGGCTCAGCGCAGTCGCTGGCTGACGCACTGCAGCAACTGCTGCAAGACCCGCTGCAGGCGGCCGCACTGGCCCGCGCCGGTCGCGCGCGTGCGCTGGCCGACTACAGCCGCGAGCGCATGCAGGCTGGCTATGCGGAGCTGTTTTTGCAGCTGCTCGGCCGAGCGCTCTGAAGCCAGCGCGCGGGCACTGCGCAAAGGCGCAGTGGTGGGCGCAGAATGTGCGCCTGCAAAACCACCCCGGCGGCGCCCAGAGCAGCACCGGACCGGTCAGACGAAAGCGCGGAGCAGGGCAGCATGACCTCGGCAGAAACCTTCTCGGCGCCACGATTCGCCGGCCCGCATTCCCCCAGTGCGGCGTCTGCACGATGAGTCTGCGCAGGCTTGCGATTCAACGCGTGCTGGGGATGGTGGTCGCCTCGTCCTCGCTGTCGAAGCTGCCGCCGGCCGGACTGGCGCTGGCCTTGGGCGAAGACACCGCGCGGGTGTTCCTGTCGAGCTTTGCGCTGTCGATGCTGGCCGGGCTGGCGCTGTGGCTGCCGGCACGGCGGGTCGACTACCAGCTGCGGCTGCGCGACGGATTTCTGGTGGTGACGCTTGCCTGGGTCTCGGCCAGCCTGGTCTCGGCCCTGCCCTTCATCTATCTGCCGCCGCATCTGGATTTCGCCCAAGCGGTGTTCGAAGCGTCCTCCGGCCTGACCACCACCGGCGCCACCGTCATCAGCGGGTTGGATACGCTGCCGAAGTCGGTGCTGTTCTACCGGCAGGTGCTGCACTTCATCGGCGGCATGGGCATCGTGATCCTGTCGGTGGCGATCATGCCGATGCTGAAGATCGGCGGCACCCAGCTGTTCCGCGCCGAAAGCACCGGCCTGAACCGCGACTCGAAACTGACCCCGCGCGTCGGCGAGACCGCCAAGGCGCTGTGGACCGTGTACGCCGGCCTCACCGCCCTGTGCATCGCCGCCTACTGGGTTGCCGGGATGAGCTTGTTCGACGCGGTCTGCCACGGCATGTCGACCCTGTCGACCGGCGGCTTCGGCAATTACGACGCCAGCTTCGGCCACTTCGACAGCGCCCTGCTCGAGTGCATCGCGATCGTTTTCATGCTGGTCGGCGGCATGAACTTCGGCCTGCATTTCATCGCCTGGCGCCGGGCCAGCGTGACCGGCTACTACAGCGATTCGGAGCTGAAGGCCTTCCTCGGCATCGTCCTCGTCTGCAGCCTGCTGGTCGGCGCGCTGCTGTGGTTCAGCGGCACCTATGCCGGCGCCGGCACTGCGTTTCGACACGCGTTGTTCCAGATCACCTCGATGATCACCACCACCGGCCTGCTCACCGCCGATTTCACCCAGTGGCCGGGGGTGGCACCGCTGCTGGTGCTCGGGGTGGCGGTGATCGGCGGCTGCTCGGGCTCGACCTCCGGCGGCATCAAGGTCTCGCGCGCGGTGCTCCTGCTGCGTCAGGGTTATCGCGAGGTCAAGCAGCTGGTGCATCCGAGCGGCAAGTTCCTGGTCAAACTCGGCGGCAAGCCGCTGTCGGAAAGTGCGGTGATTTCCGTGTCCGGATTCTTCATCCTGTGGGCGCTGTGTTTCATCGTGTTCACGCTGGCGATGAATGCCGCCGGCCTCGACATCCTGTCCGCGTTCGGCGCCGCCGTTGCCACCCTGACCAATGCGGGGCCCGGGCTCGGCACCGTGTCCAGCACCTTTGCCAACGCCGGCGACACTGCCGTGTGGCTAGGCTCGCTGGCGATGATCATGGGCCGGCTGGAAGTGTTCTCGGTGCTGGTGCTGCTGACGCCCAGCTTCTGGCGTGAATGAGGCCACCCGCTGCCCGCATCGGGCGGGCGTGCGATCATCCAATCCGTGCAGCGGACACCGCAAGCTTGACCGGCCGTGTGGGCCGATCCGCAATCTTCCAGGGGTGCAAGCAAGCGTATGAAGATCCTCATCCTCGGCGCCGGCCAGGTCGGCTCCTCGGTGGCAGCGGCCTTGTCGTCGGAGAACAACGACATCACCGTGGTCGACACCGATGTGGCGCGCCTGCGCGAACTCGCGGAACGCCTCGACATCCGCACCATCGAGGGCCATGCCAGCCTGCCGCGCGTGCTCTCGCATGCCGGCGCCGAAGATGCCGACCTGGTGGTCGCGGTCACCTCCAGCGACGAGGTCAACCTGATCGCCTGCCGGGTCTGCGACCTGCTGTTCCGCACGCCAACCAAGATCGCCCGGCTGCGCGAAAGCGAGTACCTGACCGCCAGCGAGTTCATCCGCCGCGATCGCTCATCGGTCGATGTGGCGATCAGCCCCGAGGCCCTGGTCTATCATCATGTTCAGCGCCTGATTGAATTTCCCGGCGCACTGCAGGTGCTTGACTTCGCCGATGGCCGTGCCCAGCTGGTGGCGGTCCGCGCGGTGCAGCAGGGCAAGCTGGTCGGGCATGAGATCCGCGAACTGCGTGACCACCTGCCGCCCGGCGTCGACGCCCGCGTCGCCGCGATCTTCCGCGGCGGCCGACCGATCTCACCCAAGGCCACCACGGTCATCGAAGTCGACGACGAAGTGTTCTTCCTCGCCGACCGCAAGAACATCACCACGGTGATGAGCGAGCTGCGGCGCGTGGATCGGCCAGCCAAGCGCGTGTTCATCGCCGGCGGCGGCAACATCGGCCGCAACCTGGCCAAGGCGCTGGAGGGCAGGTTCAGCGTCAAGGTGCTGGAGCGCTCGAAAGACCGCGCGAAGAAGATCGCCGAGGATCTGGTCAACTCGATCGTGCTGGTCGGCGACTGCGCCGACGAGGACCTGCTGCGCGAGGAAAACATCGACCAGACCGACGTCTATTGCGCGCTGACCAATGACGACGAGGCCAATATCCTCTCCGCCATGCTGGCCAAGCGTATGGGCTGCCAGCGGGTGATGTCGCTGATCAACCGCCCGGCGTATGCCGACCTGGTCGAAGGCAGCAGTATCGACATCGCGATCAGCCCGCAGCAGATCACGCTCGGCGCGCTGCTCGCGCATGTGCGCGAAGGCGCGCCGGCGCGCGTGCACAGCCTGCGCCGCGGCGCCGCCGAGGCGATTGAAATCGTTGCCCGTGGCGATGCCCGCAGCTCGCGCATCATCGGTCGGGCGATCGAAGAGCTGAAGCTGCCGGAGTCCGCCACCATCGGCGGCATCGTTCGCGGTGACAAGTTGCTGATCGCCCACCACGATCTGATCATCGAGCCCGAAGATCACCTGATCGTGTTCCTGATGGACAAGCGCCGATTGCCCGAAGTCACCGCACTTTTCCACGCCGGAGCCACCTGGCTGTGACCCGTCGGGTGCTGGCGATCCAGCGTGTGCTGGGGATTATCGTGGCGGTCTCTTCGCTGTCGAAATTGCCGCCCGCGATCCTGGCACTGGCGCTGCGCGAGCAAGGCACCCCGCAGGTCTTCGCATCGAGTTTTCTGCTGTCCGGCATCATCGGCCTCGCGCTGTGGATGCCAGTGCGCAAGATCGACTACCAACTGCGCCTGCGCGATGGTTTCCTGATCGTCACCCTGACCTGGCTGCTCGCCAGCTTCGTGTCCGCACTGCCCTTCATGTATGCGCCGCCGTACCTGAGTTTCACCGCTGCGATGTTCGAGGCCACCTCAGGCCTGACCACCACCGGCGCCACGATCATCGTGGGCCTGGATGACCTGCCGAAGTCGGTGCTGTTCTATCGCCAGCTGCTGCAGTTCGTCGGCGGCATGGGCATCGTGATCCTGTCGGTCGCGATCCTGCCGATGTTGAAGATCGGCGGCACCCAGCTGTTCCGCGCCGAAAGCGCCGGCCTGACCCGCGACACCAAGCTGACGCCACGCATCGCCGAAACCGCGAAGGCGCTGTGGGCGGTCTACATCGGCCTGACCGTGCTGTGTGCAGCCGCGTTCTGGGTCGGCGGCATGAGCCTGTTCGACGCGGTCTGCCATGCCATGGCCACCATCTCGACCGCAGGTTTCTCGACCCACGACGCCGGTTTCGGCCATTGGGACAGCGCCCTGCTCGACTGGATGGCGGTGTTCTTCATGGCCATCGGCGGCATGAACTTCGGCCTGCATTTCGTGGCGTGGCGACGCGCCACCATGAACCCCTACTACGGTGATTCCGAGCTGAAGAACTACCTGCGCATCGTGTTGGGGGCAAGCCTGATCGTAGCCGCCGCGCTCTGGTTCGGCGGGACTTTCAGCTCGGCGGGCGAGTCGCTTCGCCATGCCGCTTTCCAAGTGGTGTCGAACCTCACCACCACCGGCTTCGCCACGGTCGGTTTCAGCGAATGGGCCAGCATCGCTCCGCTGCTGCTGGTCGGACTGGCCTTCATCGGCGGCTGCGCCGGCTCGACCGCCTCGGGCATCAAGGTCGCCCGCGTGGTGATGGTGCTGCGGCAGGGTTTCCGCGAGGTCAAGCAGCTGGTCCATCCCAAGGGCAAGTTCCTGGTCAAGATGGGCGACCGACCGGTGTCGGAAAGCGTGGTGCTGTCGGTCAGCGGTTTTCTTGCGCTGTACATGTTTGTGTTCGTGACCCTGACCCTGGCCATGAACCTGACCGGCCTCGACATTCTGAGCAGCTTCGGGGCCGCCGTCGCCACGCTGACCAACCTCGGCCCCGGCTTGGGCGATGTCGCCTACAACTTCGCCAGCGTCAACACCGGCGCGGTCTGGCTGGGCACCTTCGCGATGATCATCGGACGCCTCGAAGTGTTCTCGGTGCTGGTGCTGCTGACGCCGGGGTTCTGGAAGGAGTGAAGCCTTCGGGCATTGCTGCTGAACAGAACTGGCGAGAGCATGCGCTATCTGCTCGTGGTGCCGGACGATCTGGAACGCCGGCTGCAGAAACCCTGAAACCCGCAGCAGGGCTGCAGGCGCCTCGCTACCACTCCAGCTTGCGCCGGGCGATACGCCGGCTGATCTCCGCAAACAGCGCGCGCGCCTCGGCTTCGGGCAGATGGCGCAGCTCAAGCTGATGGGTGAAGGGTCCACTGCCGGCGGTGTCGGCAAACAGGCTGGCCATGCGATGGCGGCGGTCGAACGGCGACTGGCTCAGGCGCAGACCCTGCAAGCGATGCACTTCGGCGAACGAGACGTGGCGGTCCAGCCAGCCGCTGCGCCAGGCCAGCACGCGGTCGGTCAGCACCCAGCCGCAGCGGCGGGCCAGAGTGCGCGCGCGCAGCACGGCCAGCGGCAGCAGCACGAGCGGCAGCAACACGGCCCAGGGGCCGAAACGCCAGACCGCGAATGCCGTCAGTGCCAGCACCAGCAGCACGCTGGGGAACGCGATGCGCCGCCAGGCCCGCGCATGCAGCGGCCGCCACTGCCACTGGCCCCAATCGATCGCAGGCAGCCAGTGCTGGATCAACGCGTCGACGGTGGCCGGCGGCGCGATCGGCACGACATCGGTCAGCGCCTGCTGATCGTTCACGGCCTGCAATACCGCGGTCTCGACCCGCACGCTCTGACGCGTGAAGAACCGATGCAGCAGGCTGTCGTGCACCGTCCAGCGCTGGATCTTGGCCAGCGGGGCGCGGGTGCGCATGCGGGTCAACAGACCGGACTCCACCATCAGGCTGCCGCTGGTTTCGACCAGCCTGAAGCCGTAGAACTGCAGCACCACCAGCAGCACTGCCAGCGCACGCGCGAGCAGCACGAACAGCAGCAGCCCCAGCGCGCCGAGCAGCAGCCACTGCCCCCAGCCGAGGCCCAGCCCATCGGCGTACTTCACGCCAGCCTCGGCGCTGTTGGCGATCGACTTGCCGAAACGGTCGCCGCCGAACTGCGAGAACGCGCCGAACGCGACCGCGCCGAACACCAGGCCACGGTTGGAAGTCAGCCCCAGCTTGACGATCTCGGCCAGTGACAGCGACAACAGCGGTGTGGCCTCGCTGGCCGTGGCCTGCGTTGGCTGGGGTGCGCTGGTATCGCCGGCATCAAGCGTCGATTGGAGAGCTGCGCCCGCTCCACCGCAGGCCTGCACCACGGCTTCCAGGGCGGCCGCATCGCGCAGCGAGAGCACCTGCATCTGCGCCTCGGGCGTGCCCGCACCGACCGCCGACTCCAACCGCACTTCTGCGACGCCAAACAGGCGGTGCAGCAGGCCTTGCTTCAGCGCCACGTTCTGGATCCGTTGCAGCGGGATCTGGCGCAGATTGCGATGCAGCAGACCGGAACGCACCACCAGCACGCCGGCATCGATCCGGAAGCGATAGGTGAAGTAGCGCAGCACCGCCCCCAGTGTCAGCGCCGCTGCGGCGGCGAGGCCCATCAGTTCGAACCACAGGTCTTCGCGGTCACCGCGCTGGCCGAACACCACGAAGGCGATCAGGGGCAGAGCGAACTGGCGCAATTGAGCGAGCAGCACGAACAGCCACGACAGCGGATGCAGGCGACGCTCGGTTTCGGCGTGCAGTGAATCCAGCGCGAGCTGGCCGGCGCTGCCCAGCACCGGCGCTGCGGCCTCGCTGGTTTCGAGGGGCATGTCCACGCCCGGATCAGACGGCGTCATCGTCCTCTCCCAGCAGCGCATTGCGCAGCCGCCGCGCCTGATCCTCGCCCAGCCCAGGCAAGGCGACCGCGGCCAGCCGCGTGCCCGCGGTGTGGACCTTCAGCTCGGCCAGCCCCAGCCAGCGATCGATCGGGCCACGATTGATGTCGGTGTGCTGCACGCGCGAGCGCGGCACCCGCGTCTCGCTGCACCAGAACACGCCACGCTGGATCAGCAGTCCGTCGGCATCCAGTGCGAAACGGGTGCGGCTGAAGCGTGCGCGCGAGTACCACCAGGCCAGCAGCTGCAGCAGCAGAGCAAGCGCCGCGGTCACCATCAGCGCCTGCGACATCGGCAGCCTGGACTGGGCAATCAGAAGCACCGGCAACAGGGGCGGCAGGGCGAGCAGAGCCGCGCCCAAGCGCATGCCCCAGCGAGCGTTGAGATGCAGCGGCTGCAGTGCGTCGAAGTCGTTCGGTGGCAGTTCGGGAGGTGCCGCCACCGGCGGCGGCGCATCAAGTTCGGGCTGCATGCACTGCTCCTGGTTCAGGGCCACTGCGAGTGGCTTTGCGTTGCCGATGTGACTCCGGGTATCGCATCAATCGATGCGTGCAACCGGACCCGCGTGGTCATACACGCTGCGCTGGTTGGGCTGCATGCTGAAACGCTTGTAGCCCCACTGATACTGCGGCAGCGCACTGCGCACGCAGGCCTCAACCCCGGCATTCAGGGCTGCCACGGGATCCGCCGCACCGCGTAGCGCCTGCGGCGGCGGCAGAAAGACCACGCGGAAGCCGCCGGCATTGGGCAGGCGCTCGGCATAGGCGAACAGCACCGCAGCATCGGTACGTTCCAGCAGACGGGTCAGCAGGGTCATGGTCAGCGCCGGCAGGCCGAAGAACGGCGCGAAATCGCCTTCGCCCTGCTTGGGCTGCTGGTCGGGCAGGATGCCCAGGGTGCCGCCACTCTTCAGATCGCGGAACAGCTGGCGCACGCCGGCGGCTTCAGCGCGCACCTGGCTGACTCCGGGGTGCTGGCGCACGCGCCGCAGCAGCAGTTCGGTGAAGCCCTGCCGGGCTGGCCGGTAGACGATCGAGATCGGCGTGTTGGCGGCGAGGTACTGGTTGAGCAGTTCCCAGTTGCCGAGGTGGGGGGCGGCGATGACCAGACCTGAACCTGCACTCAGCGCCTGCCGGAACAGATCCTCGTTCACCACTTCTCGAATCAGGCCGAGATTCTCGCCCAACGGTCGCGTCCACAGTGCGCAGGTTTCGGTCAGGGTGCAGCCGGCCTGGGCGAGGGTTGTGGCCAGCAGGCACTCGCGCTCGACGACGTCGAGTTCAGGCAGGCAGAGTTCGAGGTTGCGTCGAGTCACCCGGCATTCGCGATTGTCAAAACGCAATGCAATCCGCCCCAGGGCCGCCCCGAGCCGATGCAGGACAGGCAACGGCAGGCGACCCAACAGGCTGATCAGAGCATGGAGCACCGCGGCGAGCGCGCGATCGCGCAGGCGCGGGTTTGCGAGGCTGGACATGCGCCGAGTTTAGCCCGGATAGTGCTGGCCGCCTTCGCCGACCCGGCCCACCTCCCCGTCATGATTGCCCTGATCCAGCGCGTTAGCGAAGCCCGCGTCGATGTGGATGCCCGTTGCAGCGGGCAGATCAACTCCGGCCTGCTGGCCTTGATCGGCGTGCAGCCCGAGGATGGCCCCGCGCAGGTCGAGCGACTGCTGCAGAAGCTGCTCGCCTACCGCGTATTCAGCGACGCCCAGGGCCGTATGAACCTCAGCCTGAGCGATACCGGCGGCGGCCTGCTGCTGGTGCCGCAGTTCACCCTGGCGGCGGATACGCGCGCCGGCCTGCGGCCGAGTTTCAGCACGGCAGCTCCACCCGAACTCGGCCGGCAGCGCTTCAATGAATTGCTCGCCTTGGCAAGAACTCGCCATCCGCGGGTTGAAGCAGGCGAGTTCGGTGCCCATATGAGGGTCTCGCTGGTCAACGACGGCCCAGTGACTTTCTGGCTGCAAGTCTGACGGCAAGCCACTTGCATCCCCTCGGCGCGGTTGTATCTGAATCGCAGCCGCCAAAAAATTGCTTTGCATTCATTGACATGGCAGTCGCGGCCGCAGCCGCGTATACTGCCGCGTTCACTTCCACCCGCATCTCAACCCGGGCGCCGCATGGCCATCGAAAAGCAGGAACAGCAGTCCGAGATCAAGCAGCTCATCCAGAAGGGCCGCGAGCAGGGCTATCTGACCTATTCCGAAATCAACGACCTGCTGCCGGACGACATCGTCGAATCCGAGCAGATCGAAGACATCATCGGAATGATCAACGATATGGGCATCGCGGTGCACGAGGTTGCGCCGGACGCCGAAACGCTGTTGCTGGCCGAAGGCTCGCGCGGCACCGATGACGACACCGCCACTGAAGAAGCCGTGGCGGCGCTGTCGTCGCTGGACTCTGAAGCCGGCCGCACCACCGACCCCGTGCGCATGTACATGCGCGAGATGGGCACGGTCGAGCTGCTGACCCGCGAAGGCGAAATCGCCATCGCCAAGCGCATCGAGGAAGGCCTGCTGCAGGTGCAGTCGGCGCTGGCCAGCTTCCCGTGGTCGGTGCAGATGCTGCTGGAGGATTACGACCAGCATCTTGAGGGCAAGAAGCGCCTCAACGAGATCGTGACCGGCTTCAACGACGCCATCGAAGAAGTGCCCGAAATCGTGGCGCCGGTGGCCGAAGTCAGCGAGGTCGAGGAAGAAGACGACGTCGAAGCCGTTGAAGGCGACGAGGATGCGAGCCCGGTCGACACCGGCCCGGATCCGGCCGAAGTCGGCCGCCGCATGGACGCCATGCGCGCCCTGCAGCAGAAGTTCCACAAGAGCCACGGCAAGGCCGGCCCGGGTGACAAGAAAGTCATCAAGCTGCGCGAGGAAATGGCTGAGATCTTTCTGAGCCTCAAGCTGCATGCCAACCAGATGGAAGGCTTCGTTCGCAAGCTGCGCGAGGTGGTCGGCGAGATGCGCGGTCACGAGCGCATGATCATGGACCTCTGCGTGCGCCAGGCGAAAATGCCGCGCAAGGATTTCCTGCGCACCTTCCCGGGCGCCGAGACCGACGTCACCTGGGCGGACGAGATGATCCGCCGCAAGCAGAAGTGGTCGTCCGGCCTGCGTGATGTCAAGGACGCGATCGTCAGCGAACAGGAGCGGATGTCTTCGCTTGAGCAGACCCTGACCCTGTCGCTCTCCGACATCAAGGAAATCAACCGCTCCATGGCCATCGGCGAGGCCAAGGCCCGCAAGGCCAAGAAGGAGATGGTCGAGGCCAACCTGCGTCTGGTGATCTCGATCGCGAAGAAGTACACCAACCGCGGCCTGCAGTTCCTCGACCTGATCCAGGAAGGCAACATCGGCCTTATGAAGGCGGTCGACAAGTTCGAATACCGCCGCGGCTACAAGTTCTCGACCTATGCCACCTGGTGGATCCGCCAGGCCATCACCCGCTCGATCGCCGATCAGGCCCGCACCATCCGTATTCCGGTGCACATGATCGAAACGATCAACAAGCTCAACCGCATTTCCCGTCAGATGCTGCAGGAAATGGGCCGCGAGGCCACGCCGGAAGAGCTCGCGGTCAAAATGGAAATGCCCGAGGACAAGATCCGCAAGGTGCTGAAAATCGCCAAGGAGCCCATCTCGATGGAGACTCCGATCGGCGACGACGAAGACAGCCACCTGGGCGACTTCATCGAAGACACCAGCATCGAGTCGCCGATGGAGAACGCTACCGTCACCGGCCTGATGGAAACCGTGCGCGATGTGCTGGCCGGGCTCACCCCGCGTGAGGCCAAGGTGCTGCGCATGCGCTTCGGCATCGATATGAACACCGATCACACGCTGGAAGAAGTCGGCAAGCAGTTCGACGTCACCCGCGAGCGCATCCGTCAGATCGAAGCCAAGGCGCTGCGCAAGCTGCGTCACCCCAGCCGTTCCGAACAGCTGCGCAGCTTCCTCGATATCGAGTGAGAGCGCTGCCGCAGATTTGAGCCACGAGCCCGCCCTGTGCGGGCTCGTGTGTTTATGGCGTTGCCCCGCGAAGTGGGACGTCGGCAAATCGTCGCTGCGGGCGGGCAGCTGACTCGACGCAAGGCGCCTTTCCAGGGCTTCCGTGACTGGCGGCGCGTTCCCTTCGTGAGGGCTGTTCGCTTCGGGGTGACGCGGTGTGAACCGGGGTCCTGAGGCGGCTCGGCACCGGGCTTGCACTGTCGAGCCATCCCCCAGATGGCAGGTCGCACATGCACGCCCAGCCAACCCATGCCCGTGAGTCGGCCCTGCAGACCCGCCCTGGTCGAGTGCGCGCCTGCAGCGTGCTTTGGGCGGCGATGGCCGTCGCCCTCAGCTCTCCCACCGCCAGCGCGCAGCAGGCCGAAACGGAGTCGCCGTCACTCGCGCAGCCGCTGGTGGGTTCGACCGAGGTCTACGATCAGTTCATCGTCAAGTTTCGCGGCGCCACCTCCTCGCAGAAGTCGTTGCGCGCAGCTGCGTTCGCACGCTCCGAGCGCCGACTGGGTATGGCATTGCATGAGGGCCGCACGACCGCCACCGGCAGCACGGTGCTGCGCGTGGACAAAGCCCTGGACGCGCGCGCCTCGCTGGCCCTGATCCAGGCCTTGGAGTCAGACCCGGCCGTCGAGTTTGTCGAGCCCGACCGCATCCTGCATCCCGCGCTGAGCCCCAACGACAGCCGCTACAGCGAACAGTGGCACTACTTCGAAGCCGTCGGCGGGATCAATCTGCCTGCGGCCTGGAATCTCGGCACCGGCGCCGGCGTGGTGATTGCCGTGGTCGATACCGGCATTACCTCGCACCCCGATCTGGATGCAAATGTCATCGCCGGCTACGACTTCATCAGTGATCCGACCATTGCAGGTGACGGCAATGGTCGCGACAACAATGCTGCCGATGCGGGTGACTATTTCGGCGGCAATGTCTCAAGCTGGCACGGCACCCACGTGGCGGGCACGGTCGCTGCGGTGAGCAACAACGGCACCGGCGTGGCCGGCGTGGCCTTTGGTGCGCGCATCCAGCCGGTTCGAGTGCTCGGTCGCGGTGGCGGCAGTCTGTCCGACGTTGCCGACGGCATCATCTGGGCGGCCGGTGGCAGCGTCGCTGGCGTTCCCGCCAATCCCACGCCGGCGGCCGTCATCAACATGAGTCTCGGCGGCGCAGGCGGTTGCGGGCCGACCATGCAGGCAGCAGTGGATGCCGCGGTCGCGCGCGGCAGCGTCGTCGTGGTGGCCGCGGGCAACAGCAATGCCGATGCTTCGATGTTCGTGCCGGCGTCGTGCGCCAACGTGATCACCGTGGCGGCGACCACCCGCAGCGGGGGCCGCGCCGGCTTCTCCAACTACGGCGCGGCAGTCGATGTCGCCGCGCCCGGCGAGAGCATCCTGTCCACTCTCAACACCGGCAGCGCAGCCCCGGTGTCCGCCAGCTACGCGAGCTACAACGGCACCTCGATGGCGGCGCCGCATGTTGCCGGCGTGGTCGCACTGATGCAGAGCCTGAGCCCGCGCACGCCGGCGCAGGTCGAAGCGCAGCTGAAGTCGACCGCACGCGCGCTGCCCATCGCCTGCGCGCCCGGTTGCGGCACCGGCATCGTCAACGCCTGGGCTGCCATCGGCGGGAGCGGTGCGCCACCGGTGGTCGAGGCGCCGCCTCCGCCCCCACCGCCGCCGTCGGGCCAGGTCGAGCTCAACGCCAGCAACACGCGCGATTACCCGATCCGCGACAACGCAAGCGTCGACAGCCCGCTCCCCGTCAGCGGCTGGACCGGCGCGGCGCCGGCGGATACCCGCGTGTCGGTGAAGATCGCCCACTCGCGCATCAGCCAACTCACCGTGCAGCTGATCTCTCCCGATAACCGCGTGCTGACCCTGCACAACCGCAGCGGAGGCACCGCGGCCAATATCGACACTACCTACACCGTGGACGCCTCGTCAGCAGTCGGCACTGGCGTATGGAAACTGCGAGTGATCGATACGGGCACTGGTCACACCGGCTTCGTTGACAGCTGGGCAATCCGATTCCCCGGCGCCAACTCCGCACCACCACCGCCCAGCCCTGCTCCGGTTCAGCCACCGCCGGTGGTCATACCGCCACCGCCGCCACCGCCGCCCGCGCCGCCGCCGGCCGGAGCGACCACGTACAGCAACAACAACGACTTCGCCGTCCGCGACAACTCGACGGTCGACAGCTCGGTCCCGGTCGGCGGCCGCACCGGCAATGCCGCCGCCGGCACCGTGGTGACGGTGGCCATCGTGCACAGCCGGATCAACCAGCTGCAGGTGCGGCTGGTCGCGCCGGACGGCAGCCTTTACACCCTGCATGACCGCGCGGGTGGGACCGCCCAGAACATCAATGCCTCCTACATCGTCGATGTGTCGAGCGAGGCGGCCGCTGGCGTCTGGAAGCTGCGCGTGACCGATACCGCCACCGGCTATACCGGCTACATCGACAGCTGGTCAATCCGCTACTGAGCCTCCCGCTGCGGCCATGCCCGAATGCCTGGCCGCAGCGTTCCGGCGGCAACAACAGTGCGTCGTGCCAGACCGGCTGGGCGCGTCGAAGTTGCCGGAGGAAACTCTCGGCTCCATCCACGAGGGAATCCGTCATGCTCACACTCCGCCCTGCACAGGCCCGCGGCCACGCCGATCACGGCTGGCTGAAGAGCGCCCACAGTTTCTCGTTCGCCGACTACCACGATCCGCAGCACGTCCACTTTGGTCCGCTGCGGGTGATCAACGAAGACCGCATCGCCGCCGGCACCGGCTTCGGCCGCCACGGCCACCGCGACATGGAAATCGTCAGCTACGTGCTCGACGGCGCGCTGGCGCACGAGGACTCGATGGGCAACCGCGCCAGCATCGTGCCCGGCGAAGTGCAGCGGATGAGCGCCGGCACCGGGGTGCAGCACGCCGAGTTCAACCATAACCCCGGCGGCGAAACCCACTTCCTGCAGATCTGGATCATCCCGCAGGCCCCGGGCGGCGAGCCCGGCTACGAGCAGCGCTTGTTCGCCCCCGAAGAGAAGCGCGGCCGGCTGCGCCTGGTGATGAGCCCTGACGGCGCCGAGGGCTCGGTGACCGTGCGTCAGGATGCACGCCTGTATGCCGGCCTGTTCGACGCCGACGAAAGTGCACAGCTGCCGCTCGCTGGCGGCCGTCTGGGGTACGTGCACATGGCCCGCGGACGCGCCATCGTCAACGGCCATGCGCTGGCTGCTGGCGATGCGATGAAGCTGATCGACGAGGCTGAGGTTGTGGTCGAGAACGGCCAGCAGGCCGAAGTGCTGGTGTTTGACTTGCCGCGGTGAGGCGGAGATTCGGGGTTCGGGGTTCAAAGCCCGCCAGCGCATAGGGTGGGTCTTGACCCACCGGAGCCGCCATCCCGCCGCATCGACACGGACCAATCTGGCACTTAGCCCGCCTCACAGCATTGGCAGATGCCCGCAGGAATCGCACCCGCGCTTCGTCGCGCGCTGCCGGCTTCGACCTGAATATCGATCTTGGCGAGGGCCTGGCTTCGGTGGGTCAAGACCCACCCTATGGCCGGATGACGCCGGCGGCCAAGGCCAGCGGCGAGGGCATGGTGCAGGTTCGGCCCGCGTATCGCGCCGCTTGCAAGGCGCCCCCGGCGTCCCCAGCTCAGGAGATCCCGGCGCGATCGCGCTGCCACGAATGCTCCGATCCGCCATGCGCGAAAGCTTCCACGCCACCACCATCGTCAGCGTTCGCCGCGGCGCTGAAGTCGTCGTCGCCGGCGACGGCCAGGTCACCCTCGGCAACACGGTGATGAAGGCAAACGCACGCAAGGTCCGGCGCATCGCCGACGGACGGGTCATCGCCGGCTTCGCCGGGGCAACCGCCGATGCCTTTACCCTGTTTGAGCACTTCGAAGCCAAGCTGGAAAAGCACGGCCAGCTGGTGCGCGCCGCAGTCGAACTGGCCAAGGACTGGCGCACCGACCGCCGCCTCGGCAAGCTCGAAGCCCTGCTCGCGGTCGCCGACAAGGAGACCTCGCTGATCATCAGCGGCAACGGCGATGTGATCGAGCCCGAAGGTGGCCTGATCGCGATCGGCTCCGGCGGCCCCTTCGCCCTCGCCGCCGCGCGCGCCCTGATCGAATCCACCGACCTCTCACCGGCCGAAGTCGCCACCCGCGCGCTGAAGATCGCGGGGGATATCTGTATCTACACCAACCACAACGTGGTGCTTGAGCAGTTGTAGGGGGCGGCTTCGATGGTGATCCCGGGATTGAGGATTCGGGATTCGAATGAGCCGAGTCGTCGGCGCCCGGCGAGCTGTTGCTCTTGCGAATCCCGAATCCCGAATCCCCAATCCCGTCTCAGCCATTGCCCTCGACCTCAACACACATCGCACGCATGGATCTACGCACGCAATGAACATGACCCCTCGCGAAATCGTCCAGGAACTCGACCGCTACATCGTCGGCCAGGGCGCTGCCAAGCGTGCCGTGGCGATCGCGCTGCGCAATCGCTGGCGGCGCATGCAGCTGGATGAAGGGCTGCGCCACGAAGTGACGCCGAAGAACATTCTGATGATCGGCCCGACCGGCGTCGGCAAGACCGAGATCGCGCGACGGCTCGCAGCACTCGCCAACGCGCCCTTCGTCAAGGTCGAAGCCACCCGCTTTACCGAGGTCGGCTACGTCGGCAAAGACGTCGAGCAGATCATTCGCGACCTCGCCGATCAGGCGGTCAAGATGTATCGCGAGCAGGCCAAGACCCGTGTGCGAGCACAGGCTGAAGAACGCGCCGAAGAACGCGTGCTCGACGCCCTGCTACCGCGTCGACGCGACCCGGCTGGCTGGCCAATGGCCGATGACAGCAGCACCGGCAGCGATTCCGACACCCGCCAGAAGCTGCGCAAGCAGCTGCGCGAGGGCAAGCTCGATGAGCGCGAAATCGAGATCGAGATCGCCCCGCAGGCCAGTCTCGACATCATGACCCCGCCGGGCATGGAAGACATGGGTCAGCAGATCAAGCAGATGTTCTCCCAACTCGGCGGCCAGAAAGCCCAGCGCCGCAGCCTGAAGATCCGCGCGGCGCTGCCGCAACTGATCGAGGACGAGGCCGCGCGTCTGGTCAATGAAGACGACGTGCGCCAGCAGGCGATCGAGAACTGCGAGCAGAACGGTATCGTCTTCATCGACGAGATCGACAAGGTGGCCAAGCGCTCGGAGGGCTATGGCGCCGACGTCAGCCGCGAAGGCGTGCAGCGCGATCTGCTGCCGCTGGTCGAGGGCTCGATGGTCAGCACCAAGTACGGCATCGTGCGCACCGACCACATCCTGTTCATCGCCTCCGGCGCCTTCCACCTCGCCAAGCCCTCGGACCTGATTCCCGAGCTGCAGGGCCGCTTCCCGATCCGGGTCGAGCTGACCGCGCTCAACCGCGACGACTTCCGCCGCATCTTGACCGAGCCCAAGGCCGCCCTCACCCGCCAGTACGCCGCCCTGCTGGCCACCGAAGGCGTCACCCTGGAATTCGCGCCCGACGGCATCGACCGCCTCGCCGACATCGCCTTCGAGGTCAACGCCCGCAGCGAAAACATCGGTGCACGCCGCCTGCACACCGTGCTCGAACGCCTGCTCGAACAGATCGCCTTCGAAGCCCCCGACCGCAGCGGCGAGCACCTGCGCATCGACGCCGCCGAGGTCGACGCGCGGCTGGGTGCGCTGGTGAAGGATGAGGATTTGAGTCGGTACATTCTCTAGCGTTATGCAGAGGCAACACGCGGGTTGGCGATGATCGTCGATTGCGTAGACAATCGGCAGAGCCTGGCAGCTCGCCAAGCGCCTTCCCTCTGCCGGGCGTAGCCACTGATGACGGCACTGATGGCACCTTCTCAGCAGGAAGCCGCCCACGCGGTAGCGAAACTACGTGCGTTGGTGGTGGCCGACCTGGTGGACTCCACTGCCTTGGTGGAGCGACTTGGAGATCAGCGCGCGGCCGAACTAATTCGCGCGCACGACCGCTTGGCGCGACGGTTGATCCACGAGCATGGCGGCCAGGAGATCGACAAGACCGACGGTTTCCTGCTGATGTTCGAACGCCCAGTGCAGGCCGCTGCGTTCGCATTGCACTATCAGCGCGAGCTGCGAGCGCTGTCCGAACGCGATGGCGAGCCCATTCGCGCTCGCATCGGAATCCATGTGGGCGAAGTGATGGTGTGGAGCAATCCCGCCGATGACATCGCGCGCGGCGCCAAGCCCGTTGAGGTTGAGGGGCTTGCCAAGCCGGTTGCAGCGCGCCTCATGGGCCTGGCAATGCCGGGGCAGATCCTGATGTCGGCAACCGCACATGGTCTTGCCCATCGTGCAGCGAGCGAAATCGACGCAGCGCCCGGACAGGTGCGCTGGAAAAGTCACGGCAACTATCGGCTCAAGGGCGTCGCCGAAGCCGTGGCGGTATTTGAGATTGGCGAACTCGACGTCGCTCCGTTCAGTGCACCCGTATGGACAGGTAAGGCGCATCGGGAATCACCTTGGTGGCGGCGCCCGCTGGCGCTGACGTTGGAGGTCGGACTGGTCCTTGTGATCATCGCGGCCTCGCTTTGGCAGACCCTACGACCGACGGCAGCAATCGCCTTTTCCGAGCGCGACTGGGTGGTGCTGGCGGACCTCCGCAATCTAACCCGGGAGGATCGATTCGATCTTTCGCTGTCGCTGGCCACTCGGGTCATGGTCGAACAATCCCAGCATGTCAACCTGCTGTCACACCTTCGCACCGCCGCCAGCCTCAAACGCATGGGCAAACCCGAAGGCACGGTTCTGGACGCAGCAACTGCTGCGGAAGTCGCGCAGCGGGAGGGCGCTCGCGCGGTGCTTCTGCCTTCTATTCGCGAAGCCGGCGCGGGCTACGAGTTCGCCATCGAGGTCATCGATCCATTCAGCAGCCGCACCGTCTACACGGAGCGGCAGGGTGCAGGATCGGAAGCGCAGGTGCTCGCAGCCGTCGGAGAGGCCAGCGACCGTGTGCGACAGCGGCTTGGCGAAGCCCTGCAGCAGGTGCAGCAGAACAGTGCCCCGGTCCCACAGGTGACATCAAGCAGCCTGGATGCGCTGCGAGCCTATGCGTTGGGGCTTGATCACTACAATCTGGCGAGATTGGACTCCGCCGAGTCCCACTTCAAGCAGGCGCTGGCACTGGATCCCGAGTTCGCCCTCGCCACCTCGGCGCTTTCGCGGGTGCGTCAGGCACATAACGACCTTGAGCAGGCGCTGGAGCTTGCCGAGCAAGCCCACTCGCTGAGGAACCGCCTGAGCAGTCGCGAAGCACTGTTCCTTGACGCGAACCTTGCCCAACTTCGTTTCGAGAAGGACGCCTCAGCCTCTTGGGACGCACTCTCCGAGCTGTATCCCGACTTCCACCAGGCGCTGCACAACGCCTCCCTGATGCACTACATGGAAGGTCGCTATCAGCGGGTACAGGATCTCGCAGCGCGCGCCCAGGCCCCACAGAGTGTCACCCGTCCACTCTCCATCTTCATGTCCGGGCTCTCGCGCTTGGCTTTGGGTGATGCCGCGGGCGCGCTCCAGGATTTCAACACGGCGAGCGAGTTGGGCTTCGATCGATTCACCATCGAACCCGCAGGTGCGCTGATGACGATGGGGCTGGTCGACGAGGCCCTCCGGCGGCTGCAGTCAGCGCCCGCGCCCAACGAGTTCCTGCGCCGCAAGCGTTTGCTGGCCAAGTTGGCGCTCACCGTGGATGCCGGCCGCTGGGGCGAGGTGGAGGCTGCCCAAGCCGCCTTGAGGGAAGAGCTGCCGGCCTTGGAGCGAGCGGGAGATATCGCGGGCTACCGCCAGCTTCAAGCCTTCCAGCTCGCCCTGCTCAGCACCCTGCGCGGGCCGGATTCACGCTCAATCCGGGTGCAGGGTCTAAAGGGGCTGAGCCACGCGGCATTGGCACGACACACCGGTGCCCCCGTCACCTCGCAATCCGACACGGCACTCATTGCGCTCTATCTCGGCTATCAGCTCGCGCGAGAGGGTGAGCTCGACGCGGCGCGAGATCTGCTGCAAGTTACTCGCGCGGCCGTTGAGCGCTCGCCGCGCGCCGCGGTTGCCGATATGGCCACCGTGCTGGAGGCGCGCCTCATGCTCGCCGATGGCGATGCTGAGCGCGCACTCTCCATGCTTGATGTCCGAGCCCAGGGCAACGAGATATTGCTGCTGCGCAATCTTCGAATCGAGGCCAACAAGCAGGCGGGCCATCTTGCCAAAGCGCTCGAGGATGCGGAATACATGATCCGAAGCCGCGGCAGGGCGTATGCGGAATGGGGTGGCGAAGGCGTAACCCTGGTTGAAAACTCTATCCAGATCAATCTCGCCGAGCTACGCGCAGCCGAACTTGCGCTGGAGCTTGGACGCCGGGATGTAGCCCGAACTCACCTGGATGTGTTTCGTCGCCGCTGGCCAGACTTCTCAGACTTGGAGGGTCTCAGCCAGTGGGTCGAGCGGCTTGAGCAGCGGCTTGAAGTCGATCCCAGCGCGTGAGCGGGATCGTTCGTGAAATCCTAGCCTCCGGAGCGGCCCTGATCGCGAAATCAGGGGCCGCTGCTTGCGCGGTTTTGCGCAGTGGTCAGGCTTCAAAAAACAGGATTGCCATCCGCGAGTTCAACTCTCCGCTCATGCGGTCGAGGTTGGCATTTATCGTATCGGGATCAGGCAGCTTGATGCCTTGCTTGGGTACGCTCGTGGGATCGATCTTGAAGCCGTACTCCGATAATGCCGCTGCAGGATCCGTCTTGACTTGTTCGCGGAAGGCATCGTCTTCGGCAAGCCGCTTGAGTGCTGCGCGCGCTTGGTCTTGAGTCGGCATTGCGGTGCTCCTTGTGTTGATAGCTGATTGAGGCCCCACCAGGTCGGCCGGGCCGTCACTTGTAACGTCTCGTCGCCGGCTGCGGCAAGTCTTTCCCGCATCTCAGCTATTTGGCAGCACGCCGGGCAGAGCCTCCAGCATCGGCGATGGGCGCAGGTGCAGCTCGTCGCGGCAGGGGTCGATGACCCCGATCCCGTTCGCGCCAACCACAACGTGCGCCATCGGATCCAGCCCGATCCATTCACAGATATCCGCGTCGTTGATCGCGCCGGTGTAGAAGGCGCCCCGCCCCAAAGCGGCAGCCGCCAGATAGAAGGTCTGTGACAGATGCCCGGCATCCGTGAACAGCACCTTGTAGGCCTTCGGGTGCCGCCGGTACTTCCAGAAATTCCGATGCGCGCGCGCAACGTGGAACACCAGCGCATGCGCTTCCGCGAAATAGCTCTGCCCGATGGTCTGCCGCTCGACCTGCTCACGGGCATGCGCCTCGTCAAAGGCCTGCAGTCGAGCCAGCCGATGGGCAGCCGCCTCATAGTGGTAGAGACCGCTATCGATGCCTTCCACACGTACCACCAGTACGTAGGCCTCGATGGGATGCAAGCCGCCGCCAGAAGGGCTGGCCCGCCGCAGTGCAACCAGGCCCGGGCCAAGCACGCGCTGCCCCAGCGGTGAAAAGGTCGCGCTCAGAACCTCTGCCAGATCCCGCGCGGGCAGGGTCGCATTGATATCGAAAGCTCGGGTTGTCGCGCGCGCACGAAGCACTCGCCACAGCTCACCGTCCTGCTCAACCGAGGGCAACGCAAACCGCTCCGAAGCCTCGGCATGACACGGCAAATGCTCAGGCGGCAGCCCGTTGCGGCTGACCGTCGACTGCAGGCGACCGAGGTGCGCTTCTTCGCTATGGTCGCGCGTTCCTTCGTCACCAACGATGCCCGACCAACGAGTCTGCGCATGGTAGACCGAGGCAAGCGCATGCCAACCCAACTGCCGCAAGCTCTTTTCACCCTCGCGCAGCGCACGCGGTGCCGCGGCCTCGCCATCGCTGACCAAGACCCCGCGCTCGACCATGGCGCCGATGCGCTCGGCGCAGGCGTCGGTTCCATCCAGCAACGCAGTGACCGGTTGCCAGGCATCGGCAGTCAGCGTGGCGATGATCGACAGCTCTTCAGGCTCAAGCCGAATCCGCGCGCCGCTGAGCGGGCACAGCAGAAAGATCGCCACCGCTGCATCAATCTGCACGCGCCCGGAGAACAGCGCGGCGAGATCCGGCAACAGCTCATCGGCGATCTCGATGATGCAGGGCTGGCGTCGGCGGACCTGATGGAACTCGAATGACGCACTCATGCTGGAAAACTGCCTCTGTTGGAACCCGGGCGGCATCGTACACGCGACCCTTCCTTGCTCCTGCGGATTCAGTGAAAGCGAAGGGTATCGCCGCGATGTTGATGAGCGTGCTCGCCGGCCATAGGTCTAACCAACACGCGAGTCAGAATCGGCCGCTGAACTTGACCCCGCTGGGACTGTCTGGGCACATCCCGATGGCAGCGCGACGTCGGTTGGCGCAGAATCGGCCGATTCGACGGGCGCGCGAGGGGACTGACCGCGCCCAAAGCTGCGGGACACCGGAATCCCGCGTGGGCTGATCGGCGCACAGGCGCCGCAGCCTGGCCAGGAGCACTGCGCCATGAACGCCCAGCTTGCACCCAGTAGCGAACACCCCCAGCACGCGCAGGCGCTGCTGCGCACCTTGGTCATCACCGACCTGTGCGACTCGACTGCCCTGGTCGAGCGTCTGGGCGACCAGCGCACCGCCGAGTTGATCCGCGAACACGATCGCCTGCTGCGCGGCCTGATCCGCCGCCATCGCGGCCAGGAAGTCGACAAGACCGATGGCTTCCTGAGCCTGTTCGAGCGGCCCATCCAGGCGGTCGCCTTCGCACTGGACTACCAGCGCGACCTGCAGGCCTTTGCCCGCGAGCACGGTGTGGCGCTGAAGGCGCGGATCGGCATCCACGTCGGCGAAGTGATGACCTGGCAGAACAACAGCGACGATGTCGCTGACGGTGCCAAGCCGATGGAGGTCGAAGGCCTGGCCAAGCCCATCGCCGCCCGCCTGATGGGCCTGGCCCTGCCCGGCCAGATCCTGCTGTCCAGCGTCGCCTACACCCTGGCGCATCGCGCCGAAGGAGAGCTGGGCGCAACCCTGTCGCGACTGAAGTGGAAGCACCACGGCCGCTTCCGCTTCAAGGGTGTGGCCGAAGCCGTACCGGTCTACGAGATCGGCGAGCCCGATATCGCGCCCTTCCGCTCCCCCGCCTGGACCGGCAAAGCGCATCGCGAAGTGCCGCTGTGGCGGCGCCCGGTTTCGCTGGCGCTGGAAGGGATGCTGCTGCTGGCCCTGGTCGCGCTGCCGCTGTGGCACTTCCTGAAGCCCGAACCGGCGATCGCGTTTGCCGAACGCGACTGGGTGGTGCTGGGAGATCTGCGCAACCTGACCGGCGATGCGCGGTTTGACGATTCGTTGGAACAGGCCTTTCGGATCGGGTTGGAGCAGTCGAGGCATGTGAATGTGGTATCAGACTTGAGATTGCAGCAAGCCTTGGAAATGATGCGCAAAGATCCCTCAGGTCCGCTTGACAGGGCAGTAGGTGCGGAACTTGCGGCCCGGGAAGGTGCGCGAGCCCTAATTCTCCCAACCCTTGCTGAGGTCGGGGGACGGCTCAGGCTGTCGCTTGAGGTCATCGAACCGGCGTCGCAGTCGACTGTGCACGCTTTCGCGATGACTGCAGATAGTGCATCCGGGCTGATCGAGAGCGTAGATGAGGGCGTCGTGGGACTAATGCAATTTCTCCAGCAACCCCTTGAAGAGGAGAACGCGCCTCCCCGCATTTCGCTGGTAAAGGCGACTACGGGAAACCTGGAAGCACTGCGTGCGTACTCACTGGGTATGCGGGCGCTTGTGAGCGGCTCGCACTCTGAGGCTGAAGCCTTGCTCGACGCAGCTATCGAGCTCGACTCTGACTTCGCACTTGCGCGACTCGGACTGGCAAGCTCCTACCGTGCGCGGGGTGATCGGACTGGGGCGCTCGATCAGATCGACAAGGCTCTAGCGCGAGAAGATCGCCTCTCGGCCCGTGAGAGGTTCCTCGCAAGAGCGACCCGGCATCTGCTCCGTGGGGAGGGAGGGCAGGCAACTTCATCTTGGAAGGTGGCTGCGGACCTGTACCCAGACAGCTACGCGGCCCAAGGAGGACTGGCTTGGTCTCTATGGATGTTCGAAGCACGGCCTGCAGATGCACTCGCGCGCGCGCTAGCATCTGCGGCAGACCAGAATCCGCTGCGCGCGGCGGGGGTAAATCTGACGGCAACACTGAAGCTGGCAACTGAAGATTATGAAGGTGCTCGCGAGTGGTTCCGCGAGTCAGCTAGGTTGCGTCCGTCGGTGCCTTCGCCCTATGCGTTTGCAGTGGACGCCGCCGAGCGCCGGTTCGAAGACGTGCACATTGCGCTTAGCGGCTCAGGCATGTCGGGTTCGGACGGAACGCGTCAACCCCTTTGAGACAGCCTGTTCACCAGATAGCTGTCATTCGTTCTCCTGAGTGGCGGATTCGCTCATGCTTGCGATCTCGTTGCTT